>JANQTK010000099.1:0-1363 GCA_030731695.1 Polaribacter sp. | reverse complement strand
TGTGTCAATCTTACTTTCAAAAAGAAGCAATTCAGCATGTAATTTATTTATTTTAGAGTTATAATATTCCTGCAATTCTTTGTAAAAAAATTGATCATTATAACTTTCTTGTTCTAATTTTTTCGTTAGATTTTTAAATTCATCATCAATTAAAGAATCCTCTGCAATTTTTTTACGAATTCTTCTCTCTGATTTTGAAATCTTCATTTTTTTTCTTTGTTCAGCCAAATCTTCAGTCACCATTTTGACTAATTGTTTGAATGATTTTTTCAAAGAAACATAGTTTTCATCATTTTTTAAAACTGTTATTTGACGGTTAATAGCATCAATTTCAGCTTCACCTTTTACATAAAAACTATCTTCAGTTCGCATATTAAAAACAGGTGGAACAAAATGTGTTGGCAAACTATTATCTGCTAATTTTCCTGAAAAAGCTGCCAAATAACCAAGTTCATCTTTTTTGTTTTTCACAACCAAAACCCCAAACATTTTTCCAATTGGTGTATCAGTATTTGTTATTTCAAATCCAAAATCATGCTTAAAATCAGTTTGAGTTTCTAAATAAACTTGCAATTCATTTGCTGCAATTTTCGCAAGCGTATGAGGCTCATAATAAAATGGAAACGTAAATTTCTCAGGAAGTTGAATCGAAGAAATATCAGTTTTAAAATAGTGAAAGTTCATTAATTTTATGCAGTAATGTTCAAAGATAATTAGTTTATATCTATATAATTAAACAAACTCTTTATTAAAATAATTTATTTCTATAAAACTTTATAACGGTAAAAAAAGTCCTTACGTAATCAATTTGCAGAAGGAGAAAATAATAACTCAGTTGGGCTGTCTATATCATATAAATATTGATAGCCTTTTTTTTCTTTGTTGCAAAAAGGCTCTAAAAGTTTTATCATTTTTATAAAACCATCAAGGGTTAATATGCAAAAAAAAGTTTGGTTATCTTTTGTAAGTATTCCTTCATCAGTTTTAAACAAACCAAAAATTAAATTACAATTATTAGTATTTACAAAATCTACTTGCGATAAATCTAGTTTTTGTTTTTTATCAATAACAGTCTCTTTTAATAAATCTCTAAATTTTATGGCTTCAGCTTTATTAAAATTAAATAACCGTACAATATTTTCTTCAAGTCCATTGTAATCTTCTATGTAATCTAATTCCATTTTTGTTTACTATGATTTTTTAATACAATTAGGTTAACGTTGATCATTCTGAGCTTTTTGAAGACCAAATTTTTCAAACTTTAATGCGCCTCCAACCAATTATCACCAATGCCAATTTCCACATCCAAAGGAACAGACATTTTAAATGCATTTTCCATTTCGTGTTTGATGATGGGTTTTAT
>JANQTK010000098.1:1819-5995 GCA_030731695.1 Polaribacter sp. | reverse complement strand
TTTGAATTTAATAGAATGGGCAACGCTTTTTGTTGAATTTCTGTTGGCTGCGAAATTCCGAGTTCTTTTAAAGCTTGAATGTACTTTTTATGAACTCCAAGTGCTGAAAATGTTGACATTGTCTTTATAATTTTTGCAAAGATACTTTTATTTGAGAGGTTGTAATACTTTTAAAACATTTTCTCTAATTCTGACAGGTTTTTGGGTTTCTGCATCCAACATCGCCCAAATGGTTTTGGCAGCAACCAACAACGTATCGCCTTTATAAAACTCAATGTGCCTTACCGAAGTCACCCCTTTGGTCTCTCCTACCCAAGTTTTTGCAACGATTTCATCACCTAAAAAAGCCTGATTTTTATAATCAATTTCATGTTTCATCACCACCCAAATATATTCAGGTAACGAAATCTGTTGCGTTAAAAATGCCCAATGTTGGGTTGCTACAATTTCCATCCATTGTACATAAACAGCATTGTTTACGTGGTGCAAGGTGTCAATAGCTTCTTCAGTAACTTGAAACTTTACGGAGAAATCAGTATTCATGTTGTTGGTTTATACAAACTTAAAAAAATAAATATTCTCATAACTATTATTGATACGCTATTTTATAGGAAGAACTGATTATTTCTCATCTTTGCAAGGAATTTATGGTAGAATTAGCAAACAATTTAGGGACAGAAAAAATCAGCAAACTGCTTATCAAGCAAGCAGTTCCAGCAACGATTGGTATCTTGGTCATGTCCATAAATATGATTGTTGATACCATTTTTGTAGGTCAATGGATTGGCGTTTTAGCAATTGCTGCAATTACAGTGGTGTTGCCTATAGCGTTTTTAATTTCCTCAATTGGAATGGGTATTGGCATTGGTGGAAGTTCCATAATTTCAAGAGCCTTAGGTGCAGGAAAATCGGACAAAGCTTTTTTAACTTTCGGAAATCAAATTAGTTTAACACTCTTATTAGCCCTTATTTTTGTGATTGTGGGAGTGTTTTTTAGTGTGCCAATTTTAACTCTTTTCGGAGCAAAAGGGGCTATTTTACCTATTGCAGCTACTTATTTTAATGTCATTATTTATGGAGTTCCTTTTTTAGCATTTGCCATGATGGGAAATCCTGTGATTAGAGCTGAAGGAAAACCAAAGTTTGCCATGGTTGCCATGATTATTCCTGCCATTGTAAATGTAGTGTTGGATATTGTTTTTATAAAATATTTGGATTGGGGAATGTGGGGTGCTGGATTGGCAACCTCAATTTCGTATGCTAGTTGCGGACTATTTATTTTGTGCTTCTTTATATCTAAAAAAAGTGAACTAAAAATCATTCCGAAAAACTTTTTGATTGATACAAAAATTGTAAAAGAAATTGTTGCTTTGGGTGGTGTTACTGTTGTAAGACAAGGCGCTATTAGTGTATTGATGATTGTGTTGAATTATTCACTGTTTACATATGGTGGTGAAATTGCTATTTCTGTTTACGGAATTATCAATAGAGTAATGATGTTTGCTTTGTCACCTGTTTTGGGAGTTTCTCAGGGATTTTTGCCTGTGGCAGGTTTTAATATTGGCGCACAAAAAAAGGAAAGAGTCAAAGAAACCATCAAAACTGCCATTGCTTTTGGAACGGTATTAGGAACCATAATTTTTGTGGGAATTTTGATTTTCAAAGAAGAAATCATCCGCATTTTTACAACAGATGCTACTTTAATTGCTGATACACCTCATGCTTTGTTGATTGTCTTTTTAGTAACACCAATTGTTACCATGCAATTGATTGGCTCTGCTTATTTTCAGGCTGCAGGAAAAGCTTTTCCAGCCTTGGTTTTGACCTTATTGAAACAAGGAATTTTTCTGATTCCCCTCGCCTATTTCTTACCAAAATACTATGGTGTTGCTGGTGTTTGGTGGTCATTTCCAATTTCGGATGTGCTGTCAACAATCATTACCATTATTGTAGTGAAACGCGAAATGAACAAACACCTTACAGTATAGATTCTCCGTTTAAATTCGTTGTTAAAATATCACTGAACAAGTCGAAAAATGGACGCAATGCGCGAAAACTATTATCAACTTCTGTGATAAAATTATCAGACAAAACCTCTGCATCTGTAAAATTTCGTTGGGCAATAAATCCTTTTTTACGCAACAAATCCAACTCAGGATGTTCTTTATCAAAACCTCTTGGCGCTGTTTTTAGTTCTTCAAAACTTTCAAACTTTCCGCCAAAATAATGTTGGTAATTTTTATCCTTTAAAATAGCTTTGATTTCGGTTGCATCTTGAGCAATTTCTTGTCTAATTCTAAATAAATCTTCTTTGTTAGGTTCCCAAAAACCTCCTGCCAATAAGGATTCTCCAGGTTTTATTCTGATAAAATAACCACCTCTTAATTCTTTTCCCAATCGTGAAAAAGAATTGGCAAAATGTGCTTTATACGGAGTTTTATCGTTTGAAAAACGAACATCTCTGTAAATACGCATCATTTTTGAAGACTCAATTTCATCGTGTTTTTGCAAAGTTCCATGAATTTCAGCAAAGACTGTTTTGGCATTTTGTTGTGCTTTTAAAAACCTATTTTTTTGATCGGTAAACCATTCTCGGTTATTGTTTTGGTCTAAATCTTTTAAAAATTGAAGCGTTGAAATATCTATGTTCATTGATAGGAATTTAAACCGTCAATTTACAAAATACATTTCTAATTTATAGACATAATTTGTTTGTTTTAACCTATCACCAATCAATCAAGCCAACCTTATAACTTTTGGAATTCCAGTTGTATTTTACTACAAATCTGTTTCAAGATACGTATTATTAAACTCTTCACGATCATAAAATGCATCAACAGTATTTGAATTATGAATCGTATTGTCTCCAATATAATGGCGAACTAAATTTAATTCGTATGGAAAATCTATAACATCTCCTTTTCTATAGCGTTTTGCTTCTGTAAAAGTTAACCAATTAATTTGATTGGTATATACAAGTTTGTGCTTCGTATCAATAGTAGCCATTCCAATAGGAATAATCAGGTGATTTTCTCCTTCCTTGTTTAAAAACTCATGAACGCCTTCGCTAACTTGGTTTTGATAAGTCTTGTGTCCTTCTTCTATCAAATTATCATCAACTTCAACATCCAAATAAACTACTCGTTCTTTATTTTTATTTACCAGCAAATGATCCACTTTTCCAATAGCACGATTGTCTGCATCTTTTACATCCCAGCCTCTTACATCGTGATAATATTCAGCGACTTGATAACCTGATAATTCATCCAGATTAAAAAGATTCTTATTTTTATGTGTCATTATTTTTAATTTTAAAGATTAACTAATTCATTTTTTGAAGAAGCTCAGCAGTTTTTGCAAAGTAATTCTTCACTTCATCTTTTTGATTCAGAGTAAGTATTCCTGGTTTTATTGATGTTGATGCACTTTTTACTGCTGAAATATTATCTACCAAACCTGGATATTTTTCCTTTTGAATGTTTTGCAGAACATTGGTTATAATGTCAGCTGCTTTTCTAATGTTGTCTGCATGTGTTGTTTCGAAAGGATCTTTTGAAATCATATTTGCATATTCCTTTACCTTTTCTAAATCTGCTTGAATGTCATATTCAACTTCATTGGCAATAGCATTTGTAGCCTCAATTAATTTTGAAAGTGCTTCATTTGTATATGCATGATCTAGACTCATTTTTTCCTTACTGTTTTCTACAAAATTTATATATGTCGCTACAGTATCGTTATTTTCATTTGTCTCTAAATAATCAGTTTCGGTTGTATTGGTGATAACATCTACTTCAGTTACAGCCTCTGGATTTACGAAAAGATCACGAAATACCAGAAAACCTACAAGCAATAAAGCAATGACTAGGACTGCTAGCAACCAAGGCCAAGCCAGTTTTTTCTTTTCAATCTTAATTTCTGCCATGATAATTTTTGTTTTTGAGTGTTAAAATATTTAGTTGAAAATATGTACTTTTTTTAGCTATTGTTAGAACGCCTAAAAAGGTGATGTAACCATTTTAATTTGAGATACGAAGTTATTTCTGAATACTTTATATTGTGTTACACAATTTAAGTAATAAGTTACATGATTCACGTTAATTGTCTCTAAAACAGCTTTTAACGTGAGTAGTTAGAAAATTATTTGAAAACTTCTGAACAACCTATTGTTAGTAT
>JANQTK010000098.1:0-1719 GCA_030731695.1 Polaribacter sp. | reverse complement strand
AATTTTTTGTTGACTATTAAAAATTGGTAGAGGAAAAATAATTTTTATGGACGAAACTTCTCTCCTAATTGTTTAATGAGGTTTAAGAATGTAAAATTTAAAAAGATTTTGATTAGATAAGTATAATAATAAGCAATCGCTATTGGGTTACTTTTTTACTTATCAAATCTTTAATTTTTTGAGAAAAAAACGCTCCTGTAATAGCAGGAATTGTATAAATACCATAAAAAATAAATTCAAATGGAAACATGTTATGTGAAGACGGATCTGCAATCATTTCACAAAAAGTAGCGATTGGAAATAAGGCCATACTCATCAATCCTATTTTCCAAAAAGAGAGTTCACTAAAATAGCTCACAATAGCCCCTGATAAAAAAAGAAAAATAAAACTATACATTGAAATTCCTTCAATTCCAGTTCTAATTAAAGGAAATAAGGGCGATTCATACTGCTTGATATCAGGATTCATAAAAACAGGAAGTATGATTGACATCATTCCAAGAATTGCAATTGATACTAAAGCATAGGTGTGTTTTAATTTCATAAGGTTTGGTTTATTCGTTTTTTGAATAATTACTTAAACCTAAGTCTTTATTTTTTATTAATCGTATTGATAACAGATTGATGATGATTTTTAATTTCAATAATATCTGCAGGCATGTAAATATTATTTTCAACTAAATTTTTAAGCACTCTATTTATAATTTCTGTTCGGATTTGATTGTGGAATGACTTTGATTTTGAGCTAAATGTATCAATCCAATAAAAGGTTTTTAAGTTAATGGTACTTGGCATCAATTCATCAATAATCACAAAAGGCGGTTTGTCTTTTAACACTTCATCAATGTCTGATAAGGTTTTTAAAATCAGCTGAATAGCTACGTCAACATCCGTATTAAAATCTACACCAACCACAAAGTCGTACCTTAAATAACCATCAACAGTATAGTTGATTAAGGGCGTTTTTACCAATTGCGAATTCGGAATAAAAACATCTTTTCCATCCAACGTTTTAATCACAGTTTCGCGCAAATTCACTTCGGAAACATAGCCAATGGTTTTTTCGGTTTCAATTAAATCATTTACGCCAAAAGGACTTTTAAAAGCCAATAAAATACCCGATAAAAAGTTTTCTCCAATATCTTTAAATGCAAAACCAATCACAAAAGTCATGATTCCTGCACCTGCTAATAATTTTGATGAAATATCACCCAAACCAACAATACTCAAAAAGAGTAAAATCCCTGTAATATTGATGATTAAAGCGACCATTTTACCAATAAAACGAATGAGCAACTGATTTTTTGTTTTGCTCTTCAATCGTTTTACAATGATTTTTCGAATAAGAACGGCAATTAAAATGGTGATGATTAAAACAGTGAATCCTAAAGCCAATTGCGGTAAAAATGTTAGGGCATTTTGATAATATTCTTTTAGTTGTTCCATTTTAAAAGGGATTAAACATCTAAAGATATCAAAAATTGAGGAGAAATAAAACGATTGGAAAGACTATATTTAGTAATTTACTTAAAAAAGACACATTCAGTTTTGGTAAAAAAAAGTAGTTACTCTTCGTTAAATTTACCTTTACATGACAAGGCCTGTTTAATATGCGCCAAATGATGATTGCAATGCCAAGCATATACACCTATGTTTTCAGCTATTGTAAAACGTTTTCCATGCTCAGGATGAATAAAATCTTTTTCAAAATCAGTGGTT
>JANQTK010000097.1 GCA_030731695.1 Polaribacter sp. | reverse complement strand
TCAATTTCTTCTTTGGTGGCTTCTGTAAAAATAGGTTCGTTTTCTTGGTCTAATTCTGGATTAAACGTTTTAAATGTTTTATTTCCTTTGGCTGATACTTGATTTCCTATGTAGTTTTTTCCTGTCATTATTTTTACTTATTTTTTTAATGCTTTTTTTACATTTTCTCTTTTGTAAGCTACTTTTTTTTGATAGTAGGCATTTGTGAAGTAATACCTTAAAATGAAAAACCTTTTCTTATAACCATCTCTAGAATTATGATAAAATTGTTATAAAGTCTACATTCTGTATTCTGTAAAAGCAAAGCTTTCTCATTTTTGAATATTTCAAAGAATCAACTTATTAAGTCTAGAATTTCAAGTCTTTCTTTCGCCAGAAGATATCTTGCACGGACATCATCAATCTGCTGTTTCGTTAATTTCTTACCAAAGGTACGCAACCCTCCAGCAACATCATTATGATGAATTCCCATAGCCAACTTAAGATATTCCAAAAGTAGCGGTTGAGCATCTAAATACGACAGCGAATTTAAAGCCTGAGAAATTTTGTTTGCTTCCGCCCATTCTCCTTTTAAAACATATTCCTGCATAGTAACACTAGCTTTTGGAAAAACACAACCTACACCTGTAATTCCGCCACAAGCTCCAGCAAGTCCTGCATGGACAGTAACTGTATCTACTCCTGCCAAAATTTTTAAGTCTTTGTTCTCTAACATCAACGTTTCAATAATTGAAACATCAATAGTCGATATTTTAAGAGCAGTTACATTAGGTAGCACAGAAAGTCTTAAAAGAAGGTTAGTTGAGAGCGCATGATAACCGGCTGCATCAGGATTGTTATAAGGCATAATTGTTACGCCTACATCTTTTGCAGTGGCTTCAGAAAGTGCATAGTATTCATACATTTCTTTTTCAGAAGGAACCGCCTTCGTTTTTGGTGGCATGACCATGACTGTATCAACTCCGACTGTTGCAAGTCCTTTAATGATTTTGGCAAGTTCATTCTTAGTTTCTGCTGAAGCTCCGCTGATCAACGGAACATTGTATTCTTTAGCAACCTCAGAAAGGGATGTAAGCAAAGAAAGACGTTGTTTGGTGCTCAAGTAGCTATTCTCACCCAGCGTTCCAGAACCGACAAGTCCGCTCATTCTGCTTCCGCCCTTTCCTTGAACTTTTAAAATACCTGCGGC
>JANQTK010000096.1 GCA_030731695.1 Polaribacter sp. | reverse complement strand
AAAAAAGTAACAGTTGTTCATGGTTCGTATTTTAATGTATCAGAATTTATTTTTAAATCTACAGATTGGAATATTAAAAAACCAAATTTTGAGGTTACAAAAAGTGATGTAATTATTGCAGGACATTGTGGTTTGCCTTTTCATCATCAAGAAAAAGAACAACTTTGGTTAAATCCTGGAGTTATTGGAATGCCTGCAAATGATGGAAGTCCTTCTGTTTGGTATGCCATTTTAGAAGATTCAAATAATAGTTTTAACTTTACTCACAAAACGTTGGATTATAACTTCAAATTAACAAGCAAATTGATGCAAAATGGTTTACTTCCTGAAGAATATTCAAGAACAATTATTACAGGAATTTGGGATAATACAGAAATTTTACCAGCGATTGAAAGTGGTTTACAAGGATTTGGAATTCAGCTTTAAAATAAAAAAATGAAAAAAATACTGATACTTTTTTTAATAGTTAGTTCAGCTACTTTTGGTCAAAAAAAATTAGATAATCTACTTGAAAAATGGAATAAAAGAAATGTTCCTTATATTTCAGTTGAAACCTTAGCATTGCCAAAATCAAAAGTAGTTTTGTTAGATGCAAGGGAACCCGAAGAATACAACGTAAGTCACTTAAAAGAGGCTATTTGCGTTGGCTATAACAAGTTTGATGTAAATAATACCCTATCAAAACTTCCCAAAGATAAAAACACAAAAATTGTGGTGTATTGTTCTTTAGGAATTCGCTCTGAAATTATTGCAGACAGACTTATTAAAGAAGGCTATACCAATGTGTACAATTTATATGGAGGCATTTTTGAATGGAAAAACAACGATTTTCAAGTAGTAGATTCCACAGGAAATCAAACAGAAAAAGTACATGCTTTCAACAAAAGTTGGGGAAAATGGCTCAAAAAAGGCAAGAAAATATATGATTAAAGGACTTTTTGAAACGCATTTATTTGTCGAGAATTTAGAGCGTTCTATCGATTTTTACACAAACGTTTTAAACTTAGAAATGTATTTGTTTGAAAAAGAAAGAAGAGCTGCGTTATTTTGGATAGGAAAACCGCAACAAGCAATGTTAGGTCTGTGGGAAAAACCAAAAGAAGAAATTGACATCAGACATTTTGCTTTTCAATGTGATTGGGATTGGATTTTAAATGACTCCATAAAATTCTTAAAATCAAATAATTTAAA
>JANQTK010000095.1 GCA_030731695.1 Polaribacter sp. | reverse complement strand
TTGATGTGCAAAGAAATAACGAAGCTTTAAAATCGCATATTGAATCTTTTTCAAAACAAAAAGAAGAAGATATTATTCAAGAAGGCGATTTATTACATTGCGATTTTGGTATCACTTACATAGGTTTAAATACAGATTGTCAGCAACATGCCTACGTTTTGAAAAAGGATGAAAACAAAGTTCCTGGATTTTTAAAAGCAGCTTTTGCTGACGGAAATCGTGTGCAAGATATTTTAACATCAAACATGAGTATTGGAAAAACGGGAAATGAAATCTTAGCAACTTCTTTATCTCAAGGAAAAAATGAAGGTTTACGACCTTCTATTTATACACATCCTTTAGGGACTTTTGGACACAGTGCAGGCACCACAATTGGCATGTGGGATTCACAAAACGGAGTGCCTTTTAATGGGGATTATCCTTTGCACAAAAACACAGTGTATGCTATTGAATTGAATACCACAGTTGCCATTAAAGAATGGAATAAAGACATCAGAATCATGTTAGAGGAAGCAGGATTTTTTGGAAATAATACTTTTGAATATGTCAATGAAAGACAAACTGCTATTAAACCAATTAAATCCAATTAAGATGAAACAACGATGTTTTTGGGTAACAGACAGTAAATTGTATGAGGAATATCATGACAATGAATGGGGAAATCCAGTTTTTGATGACGAAACTTTATTTGAATTTTTATTGTTGGAAACTTTTCAAGCAGGATTAAGTTGGATTACCATTTTAAACAAAAGAGAAAATTTTAGAAAGGCATTTGACAATTTCGATTATCAAAAAATTGCCCAATATTCTGACCAAAAATATCAGGAATTATTGCACGATGAAGGAATCATCAGAAACCGATTAAAAATTCAAAGTGCCATTACAAATGCTCAGTTATTTATGGAAATTCAACAAGAATTTGGGTCGTTTTCCAATTTTATTTGGCGTTTTGTTGATGAAAAACCAAAAATAAATTGTTTTCATCAAAGAAATGAAGTTCCAGCAACCACCGAAATTTCAGATGCAATTTCTAAAACCTTAAAAAAAAGAGGTTTCAAATTTGTAGGATCTACAGTCATGTATGCGTTTATGCAAGCAGTTGGCATGGTGAATGATCACACAAAAAACTGCTTTAAATTTCATGATTTATGCAAGTGATTTTTTTAAAAAAAATAATTTTTGAAAATTAATTTCCAAATAAAATTCTCAGCGCCACAAAAATAGCGATGATAATTCCGCCATAAATAGCCACTTTTTTACCGGCATTTTTATAGTAACGTTCGTGGCTTTTAATATCCTTTTTATAGCTCCAAACAATTAATGAAGTAAAAGTAATAACAAAGAATATGATAAAAATAATTCTTCCTGTTGAAAAAAAGGCACTTAAAAACATAGTTATAAATCTTTAGATACTTTAAAAAGTTTCTGTATTTTTAGATTGCAAATTTACGAATTAAATCAAGAAACAATTCTATTTTAAAATAGTTAAAAATAGATTAAAAACCATGTAAGATAATGAAAGAAAAAATTCAAGCCGTTTACGATTTTCACGAAGCTTTTAAATTAAATATTCAGCAAAAACCAACTGCAGATATTGGTGAAGACCGAAAATTATTACGTTACAAATTAATGCGTGAAGAAAACGAAGAATATTTAGAAGCTGCCAACAATAATGATTTGGTTGAGGTTGCAGATGCTTTGGGTGATATGTTATACATTCTTTGTGGTACTATTATCGAACACGGAATGCAAGATAAAATTGATGAAGTTTTTAACGAAATTCAACGTAGTAATATGAGTAAATTGGGCGAAGATGGTAAACCCATTTATAGAGAAGATGGCAAGGTTTTAAAAGGGCCTAATTATTTTAAACCCAATATTGAAGAAATTTTGAATAAATAAAAATCATTGCTCAATCACAAAAATCTTATTAGTGATTTTCCAATTTTGATTTATTTTTTGGAGTGATAAAATATCGATATAAGTAATTGTATCGACTTTCATACTGATTTTTGCACTCGCTATTTTTTGATCAACAATGTCAATGTTTAGAATAGTGAGTGCACAATTTTTTATAATGTCTTCAGATAATTGTTCTCTATTTCCCCATTTTTGAATTAAATCTTTGAAAAAATGATTTTCAAAACCAATCACTTTTTCATCCTTTAAAACAGGAACTTTCATCGTGCCATTTTCAGTATCAAAAGCTTTCTCAAGCAATGTGTAATTTCTAAAAATATACCCATTATAATAATTTTCAATGGTATTTTTTACGGCTTGTAAAGTATCATCTTTGGTTTGGCTAAACATCGAAAATGATGCAAGAAAAAAACAAATTAATAGTGATTTTTTGAACATTAATTAATTATTTATCAGATTTTAATTCAATTGTTCCTTTTTGCAATCCTTTTCCTGAAACTTTTAATTCAATTTTTCCAGCTTCTTTGGTAGATTTTACCAACACTACCAATTTACCGCTAAATAATTTCATAGTTGGTATATGAAAGAGCTCTAAAGAAGTAGCATCACCATTACAAGCCGCTCTAAAAGTTCCATTTCCATTCACTTCAAAATTGAGTTGATTGGTTGCTGTAGGACAAGGAATGCCGTTTTTATCAACCACAGAAACTGTTACAAAACTAATATCATCACCATCAGCAATGAGGTTTGTTCTATCTGCTTCTAAAACAATTTTATAAGGTTTTCCTGCTGTTTTTATTTCTTTTTCTTTTGCAGTTTTTCCGTTTTTATCAAAAGCAATTACTTTTAATGTTCCAGGTTCATACACCACATCATTCCATAGTAAGCGATAGCGTTCTTGTGGATTTCCATTTTTAATTTTTTTCTGAATTCCTTGACTTTTTCCATTTATAAAAAGTTCAGCACTTTCATAATTTGTATATATAAAAACAGGAGTTTTTTCACCTTCACGTCCTTCCCAATTCCAATGTGGTAGAATATGTAATGTTTCGGCTTTGGTATTCCATCTGCTTCTGTATAAATAATATCTGTCTTTTGGAATTCCAGCCAAATCAATCATTCCAAAATACGAACTTCGTGAAGGCCATTTTTCGTCATAAGGAGTAGGTTCACCCAAATAATCAAAACCTGTCCAAACAAATTCACCAATAACCCAAGGTTTGTCATCTTGCAAAATAAAATCGTCTTCAGGCAAATTGGACCAACTGCAATATTCTAGGTCATATGATGAAGATTGAAAATCATCATATTGTTTCATGGACCCTTTTTCAACTGGAAACTTATAAATTCCACGAGAACTTACTGTAGAAGCCGTTTCTGAACCTAGTAAAAATCCTTGTGGAAATTTTTCATACGCTTCTTCGTACAAATGCACGCGATAATTCAATCCAGGAATGTCCATAATTGCCCCAAATCCAGATGCCATCACCGCTTTTACTTGATCCATTCCAACTGTAACTGGACGAGTTGGGTCTTCTCTGTGAAAAATATCTTGCAACCATTTGGCACGTTTTACACCTTCAGTTCCCCATTGATCAGGCACTTCATTTCCTGAACTCCACATGACAATACTTGGATGATTTCTTGTGGCACGAACTAAATTCACAATATCTTTTTCAGCATATTCATCAAAAAAACGATGGTAACCATTTTCAACTTTTGGTTTTTTCCACTCATCAAAAGATTCAGCTAAAAATAAAAATCCGAGTTCATCAGCCAATTCCAATTGTTCAAAAGAAGGCATGTTATGAGAACTTCTGACGGCATTGACTCCCATATCTTTTAAAATTAACAATTGTCTTTTCAAAGCAGCTTTGTTGATGGCAGTTCCTAAAGGACCTAAATCATGATGCAAACAAACGCCTTTAAATTTGGTGATTTTGTCGTTTAATAGGAATCCTTTTTCACGATTATATTCAATTTTTCGGATGCCAAAACGTGTCGTAGTTTCATCAAAAAGTTGATTATTTACATAATATTGGGTTTTTGCAGTGTATAAATATGGGTTTTCAGGACTCCATAATTTCGGATTTTTCAGCGGAATATTTTGTTCAAATTCGTTGCCAAATAAATTATTGGATTCTTGAGAACTAATTTCAATTCCTGAAGCATCATAAATGATTGTTTTTACAAATCCATGATTCGAATTGATCTTCGTTTTGATATTGATTTTGGCAAGAGAATCAGTCACAAAAGGTGTTGTAATAAAAGTTCCCCATTGTGCAATGCTTTCCTGATTTTTGATGATAACTCTTACATTTCTATACAAACCAGCTCCTGGATACCATCGTGAAGCAAATTCTTTATTAGTCAATTTTACTGCGATTGTATTTTTACCTTTCAAGATATTTTTTGAAATATCAAAATAAAAATAGCTGTAACCATATTTCCATTCACCCACTTTTTTTCCGTTTAAAAAAACCTCAGGTTCACTCATTGCACCTTCAAAAAGGATGATGATTTTTTTAGATAGTTCATTTTCTGAAATGCTAAATTCATTGCGATACCAAGCAGTTCCAATATGAGGTAAAGAGCCTGTTCTTCCTGTTTTTTCAGTAGGAATTTTCTCGCCATTTTGAGTAATAGCTACATTTTGTTTGTCAATTTCTTTATCAAAAGGACCAAAGATTGCCCAATCATGAGGCACTGAAATAGCTTGCCATTTTGAGTCATCAAAATTGATGGTTTCAGCATTTTTATAATCGCCTTTTTGAAATTTCCATCCATCATGTAAAGTGATGGTTTTTTGGGTTTGAGAGTTGATTATAATCGAAAGAAAAAGCGAAATAAAAAGGATGAAATAATGTTTCTGAGAAAGTATTTTCATTTTTAAAAAATCGAAATTTCAATTATTGAACAATGGTCAAAGCGCCAGAAGGACATTTTGCAACTTGGTCAATAATGGCTTGTTTGGATGCGTTTTCGGGGTTAATCCAAGGTTGTTCTTTGGGTTTAAAAACGGCTGATAATCCTTTTACACAATTTGCAGAATGCGTGCATTTTTCTGGTTGCCAACCAATTTTAATGTCTTCTTTAGGATATGTTTTCATGAAATAGATTTTAGTGATTTGAAAGGTACTTAAAATTTATGAAACAAAAAAAACACCAACTTTTAGTTGATGTTTTTTGTTTTTTATGGTTTATAACCTAAAGTTTACTCAACAAATATCCTCCATCCATAAGGATCTGCTACTTTATTGGTTTGAATATCAGTTATTTTTTTCTTTAATTGAGTAGCAAATGAATTGTCTAAAACTGGTAATTCATAATCATTTTCTTGATATCCAAAACCTGAAATTGGCGAAATTACAGCTGCTGTACCAGCACCAAACATTTCTTTTAACTCTCCGTTTTTAGCAGCTTCAACCACTTCACCCACAGAAAC
Source organism: Polaribacter sp. (assembly GCA_030731695.1). Taxonomy (GTDB): domain Bacteria; phylum Bacteroidota; class Bacteroidia; order Flavobacteriales; family Flavobacteriaceae; genus Polaribacter. Next base: position 659 of record JANQTK010000095.1, on the reverse strand, counting down.
TTTACGAACTTCTGTTTGAATTCCAGCATCTTCAGCGATTTGTAAAATACTTTTACGCGTAATTCCATCTAAAATTCGATCACTTGTTGGACTCGTAATTAAGGTATCATTGATACGAATAAAAATATTCATAGCGCCAGCTTCTTCAATAAATTGATGCGTATTATCATCTGTCCAAATAACTTGATTATAGCCTTTGTCCATCGCTAATTGTGTTGGGTAAAATTGCGCAGCATAGTTTCCACCAGCTTTTGCATAACCAACACCACCATTGGCAGCACGTGCGTATTTTTCTTCAATCAATACTTTTACTTTACCAGCAAAATAAGCTCCTGAAGGTGCAGTTGCAATGATAAATTTATACTCATTTGCAGGTGACGCATGAAAACCAGTTCCTGTTGCAAACATAAATGGTCTTATGTATAAAGAACTTCCTTCGTTTGTAGGAATCCAATCGTTATCAACGTTCAATAAAGTTTTTAATCCTTCCATGAAAATTTCTTCAGGAATTTGCGGAATCATCAAACGCTCTGCAGATTTATTCAAACGTTTCCAATTGTCTAAAGGTCTGAAAAGCAAAGTATTATTTGCATCATCTTTGTAGGCTTTCATTCCTTCAAAAATAGATTGTCCATAATGAAAAATCTTAGCAGAAGGAT
>JANQTK010000094.1 GCA_030731695.1 Polaribacter sp. | reverse complement strand
ATTTCCTTAAGGATTACCTTGGGTTTCATTTTAAATGGCAATCCAGCATGAGGTCTTTTGGTAAGAATGATGATAAAATAGCAGAAGAAATAATAGAGTCAGATCTTATACAAGAATTGACCGACCCAAAAGGAACTATAAAGGAATTATTGGACGCAGCAGGCGGTGATGTTAAAATGGTAAAACCATTCTTGCCATTTATTATGATATCATTAGATGCCAACACTAGAGATAAAGAGAAAATGGAGTTCAAACATACAGGAAGGTTTGTTTTTGATTTTGACAAAATTGGAGACGAAACGACAACCATCGATTGGATGAATAAAGTTTGGAAAGGCACCAAAAATGTAAAGCCATATATGGCTTTCGTATCACCTAGTGGTAATGGTTTTAAGATATTCTGTAAAGTTGATATTTCAAACCCCGATTTTATAAATGATTTCGCCAGTGAAGAAAGAAATGACGTCATGATAAAGCATAAGCTTTGGTACGAAGGAGCTCGGAAAGAATTGGCAGCTGAATTTCCGGAAATTGCTGATAATATTGATACTGCCACTAATGACCCTCAACGTTTAACACTGCTACCTTTCATATCTAATAAGTCAACTAATTTTAAATACGATTCTAAGGTATTTTCTGATTACTCAAAAATAGTAGAGCAAGAGAAAGAACATCTTAATAGAGAACTTGAAAAGAAAATTAAAAAGCATGACCCTGAATTACTAAAACTCATGAAAGAGAATGGCATCAAATCTAAACAAGATGCGTACCATTTATATGTCAGAAACAAATCAGAAGATTTTGATTTAGAGTATGAAACTGACAAGTTTAAGCAGGTTGTAGAGTTTATAGTTCAGCTATCTCAAAAAGATGCTAGAGTCAAAAAATGGTCGGAAGAAAATTTTTCTAGTTATGAAATCTTAAGTAAACAAAGTTGGGTTTTATACGGAGTATTTGGCAGTATGGCCATAGATGAATTAAAGAAATTAATTCCTTTAGGTTCGAACAAATTAGATGAAAATCATGGTGATTATAGGTGGACTAACCAAAGTGATGAAAATCATCTAGATGAGGAATCGAGGATTAAGCTTTCTCCTGCTCCTTTCTATAAATTAGTATTCGAAATAGGGGAAGTAAAAGATTTTACACTAAAAAATTACTCAGCAACCTCAACACAAGTATCAGATTTTAAGCTTTTAAACGAATGTTATGAAAAGTATAAATATAATTTGGATTTATCTATTGAAGATGAAGAGCAATCAGATTTATCGGAATTCCTAAATTATATAAAATCATATCTTGAAAAGAAAAAGATACGATTACCCTTAATTAAAGATCTTGAGGAGATTAATGCTGAGGTTGAGCTAGGTCCTAATGAATATTTGGATAAAGATGTAATGGAGAATCTTTTCAAGGTTAAATATGCAGATAAAAAGATCTTCGTTTTAAGATCACAATGCGGTACTTCCTTTGCCGTCCTATAAAGGAATTTATAGGTAATAAAACATTTGAATTGCTGGAAGGCTAAACAATATTTCTTTAGAAATTTTGTATGCTAATCAGCAGCTAAGCTTTCATGTAAAAATACTTTTGCGTGTACCAGTTGGAGGTTTGTATATGTTGTTATATAATAGATATGGGCAACCTCCAAATGGTACACTAAGTAAACTACATGATTGAAAGTTCAGAGACTATCCTTAACAGGAGTACACCCAAGTGGGTGGAAGCGAGTGTCACCTAGACCAGGTGAAGATATAGTCCGATCTTATGGGAAACCATGAGCTGGAAAGGCATGCCCTTTTCCGGGTAAGGGGTAACGACCCTTACTGAACCTAACCGACAGGTAAAAATTCAATTGCATCTCATCCTAAATATGGGATTTCTGGAAGGGTCATTCTTTCAGTACCTTACAGAGTAATTAATGATCAAATGGCTAAGGAAGCCTCTGATAAAGGAGATAGACAAAACCAAATTTTTGTTCATTCAGGGATGGAAGAAACCGCTTTGACTTTTAAATCTCAAAATAAAGAAAAGGTGAGTATAAAACATGACAAAAGTCTGCATAATGTAACCTTGCCAAAGGACAATGATCTTGTAGTTCATACAACTTACAATCAAATATTAAATCTATCTCACGAAAAGCTTACAACATTCGATTATGTATTTATTGATGAATCTCATGCTTTAACTAACGACATAGAGTTTCGTGCTGACACTATAGCTCAATTGATTTATCATCTTGTAGAATTCGTTGCTAAGAATCCTCACACTAAAACTAAGATTATTTTCATGAGTGGTACACCAAATGTAGAAACCAAAGTCTTACTCGATATAATGAGGGATAATGATATTGATGATTTATTTCAAAGAATTATTGTTGATAAAGAATATAAAGTAACTCCTTCTATAAATTTAACTCATCTTGATTCGAGCATTAAGTCTGAGAGAGAAGACTCGGTAATTAATCAAATTAACAATTATTTAAAAGAGGACAGAAAGGTTTGTTACATCTTTAACAATAAAGAAAAGATGGATGAAATGAAAAGATTAATCCAAACTAAACTTAGCAATAAAATCAAAGTAGGATTATTTTATTCTGGATCAACAGGAGAATGCACTGAAAATATCATATCAGGCAAATTTGGAGATTTTGATGTGGTATTAACTACTAACTATTTCATCAATGGTATTAATATCGATGGAGATGGATTAACAGATAATGATAAAAAAGCTGGTAAAACCTCAACTCAGAAATATGCCGTTGTATTAGACTTAGGTTTAAAATATAGTTGTATTAGCTCCATGGATACCATACAAACCATTAACAGGTTTAGAAATAGGTTGTGTCATTGTACGGTGTTTTTCCCTAAGATATTTAAACCAGATGAAGATAAACCGTCAAGAAAGTTTCATTTTGGAAATGCAGCTAAAGTATTACTAGGCATCAATAAATATAATTATCATTTACTATCTGTGAATGAGAATGCTGCTGCAAATCAATTTGAAGAAAAAGACAATGCAGAAAAATTACATTTATTAAATGAGTTCCGAAAGAATCCGCTAAAAGTATCATTAGTTGATATTGCCGCCGCAACAAAAAAAGAGGAGCATAAAAATATAGTGACAAGTAAAATTACTCAAGAATCAAGGCTGTATAAAGATTGGTTTTACTCTCTAGACGGGTATTATTACTTATCTAAAGATGCTGGATTCGATCTTGAAATCATGAATAAAGACTTAGGAGAACCCCTTAAGGAGTTAACAGAAGATCAGGTTGAATTAGAGAATATAATTATTAGAAAATTCATTGAAAATAAAGATGTTATCCAGAAAATCTTTGAAAAATTAGAAGTTGGAAAAAAAATTATCATCAAAGCTTCTGATACAGTACTTGACCCTTTAAGTATTAGGGTTGATAACTTCTCCGTTGAAGACATCAATAATACTTACATCTTTGTAGGAGATTTCCATAGCTCTCATGAAAGAGCGTTGAATAAATTAATACGTTGTTGTTCAACATTAAGTTTTCTTTATAATGCTAATGAAGCTAATAAAAGTCTAGAGTATTTGATTAATCCAGAGATAGACTTTTTACCAACAAGACATAAAAGCGTTCTCAAGTACATAACAACTTATGTTAAATCCTGTAGAGCTTTTCAAAGTAAAAACTCCCTTGATGCTTTGAATTACATCAAAACATTAGATTATCTATCTCGTTTAAATATTGGAATTGTTAAAGAGACCAAACCTACTTTTAATTCTTATACAATAATTAATGAAAAGCTAGTTGAGGTGCTTAAAAACATGTGGGCAAAAAACCAATTAAAAACAATAAATTACAAAATTAGTTTATTTACTCAAAATAATCAGTGGTCTATGCTTGGACAAAATAACAGTAATTTGCTTGATAGATCAATCCACTCATACAACTTCTTTGAGCAAGAATTTGAAAATACTTTTATAAATCATCATGAAAAAAAAGCTTTCAAAAAATATTTTTCGAATAAGGAATTAATTAGGCAGCATGATCTTGAAAAATTAGAAAAACAATTAAAATATATATCTAATTACAAAAAGCTAAGTTATACTAATGATAGGAATCTTAAAAGTTTAGAAACTATAATAGTCCCCAAAATTATGAGAAGTCCAAAGTTACTCCTACCTCTCGAAACAGAAAGAAATGAGTTTATGTTACCTAGAAAATCAACGTTAAAAAATATTGATGATAAATTCGACAAACTTATCGATGATCTTTTAAAAAAACTTGAAACATTTTTAACTAAAGCTGTTGCAACAAATAACGCCCTCTTAGAATTTATGTCTAGTTTTTCTATTAATATGTTAAAATGTAAAGACGTATTTGGGTTAATACAATATTTAGAAACTTTTATTAAGAATCCTAATACAGGTAAAACCGTAGATTTATTAACTATGATTACTACTATACAGAATGATCTTAAGAAAATTGATAAGATAATTTTATCCGCTTTTAAAACTTCAGAGTACACAACATATAAGAATCTTAATGATCAAATAGTTTCCCCTTTTGATGATGAAATCTTTTTCTGTGATAAAAATTTCAAACTAGAAAGCTTGAATCAAAAAACTACTTTTAATTTAAACAATATAAAAAAGAGTGACATATTTGATTCTTTGCGCAAAAACTCTGCTCTTTATAAGGATACTAAAAAAATAAGACCGAGATCTAGTTCTGGAAGCAGACCTACTGTAAATATGTCAAATATTATAACCACAGCTTTTGTAGTTATTGATAAAAACAATATGTTGCTTTTTGCAGATTTTTCCAAAAGTAAAGCCTGTAAATTTTTGTGTGATTATGCTTATAAGAAAGAAAGCTTTAAATTAAAAGACGGAACTATTCCTATAAAAAAATCTAATAAAGGCATTTATAATCCAGCAACTTTTAGATTAGAATATTACCCGAAGAAATCTATTAATAAGACAGTTGATAATTACAGTATTGAAGAATTGAATGTAGACATTAAGAAATATAAAGACTATGTAGATTCTTTATAAAAATAAACCAACCCATTTATTGGGTTGGTTTTTCTATCTTTTATGCAAATGTATCTTCTTTTTTTAATTCAAATAATTGGTAATTGATAACCATTTTTAATCATTCTGGAAATTAACTCGTTTTGTATCATTTTTTTGATCTATGATCTTTTTAAAGTTATAAGCTGTAATAATTTTATGAGGACCTAAATTATTTTGATTTTATGGATATAGAATACATAGGAAAAATCAATTTGTTGTACCTATGTTGTACCCAACAAAAAAGCCCTAACAGTAATGTTAAGGCTTTTGTACTGAAGGCGGGACTTGAACCCGCACGAACATTACTGCTCACTGGATTTTAAGTCCAGCGTGTCTACCAATTCCACCACTTCAGCATTGGTATTTTTTTTAGAACAGAGCGAAAGACGGGATTTGAACCCGCGACCCTCACCTTGGCAAGGTGATGCTCTACCCCTGAGCTACTTTCGCAAACTTTTAAATAAAGCAAATAAGCGCGTTTACTTATTTTGCTCCCCCTCTTGGGCTCGAACCAAGGACCCTCTGATTAACAGTCAGATGCTCTAACCAACTGAGCTAAGGAGGAGTTTGCTTCACTATTTTGTGATAAGCGAGTGCAAATATATACCTTTTTGAAATATAGGCAAAAAAAACTTTTGTTTTTTTAATAAAAGTTTAAGTATAAATATCAAAGAAAAAAATATGCTTTAATCTTAAAAATCGTATTTTTGTGCCCATTATTTAGCTATCTAAAAAGCATACAACAGTTTATGGATAAATTCTCGTTTTTAAACGCTGCACACATAGGCTTTATCGCCGATTTATATGACCAATATTTATTGAATCCAGATGCTATTGAACCAAGCTGGAGAAGCTTTTTTCAAGGATATGATTTGGCAAACGAACACTATTCGTTTAAAGATTATGAACCTTCTGTAAAAAAACAAGAGGCTATTATAGAAATTCCACAAGAGGTAAAAAAGGAATTTTTAGTAGTAGATCTTATCAATGGTTATAGAACAAGAGGTCATTTATTTACAAAAACAAATCCTGTTAGAGAAAGAAGACAATATCACCCATCATTAGCTATTGAAACTTTTGGCTTATCTTCAGAAGATCTTCAAAAAGAATTTTCCGCTGGTGAAGTTTTAGGTCTTGGAAAAACAACATTAGCAACAATTATTCAACATTTACAAAGCATTTATTGCGACTCTATTGGTGTTGAATATATGTATATGAGAAATCCTGAAAAAATAAATTGGTGGCAATCTCGATTGAATCAAAATGACAACCATCCAAATTATTCTTTAGATGCTAAGAAATATATTTTATCAAAATTAAATCAAGCAGTAACTTTCGAAAACTTCCTTCAAACCAAATATGTTGGTCAAAAACGTTTTTCTTTAGAAGGTGGTGAAGCATTAATTCCTGGAATTAGTGTGTTGTTGAGAGATGCAGCAGAAAAGTTTGGCGTAAAAGAATGTGTTTTAGGAATGGCGCACAGAGGCCGTTTAAATACACTTGTCAATATTTTTAAAAAACCGGTTAGAGATTTATTCAGTGAATTTGAAGGCAAAGATTTTGAAGATGAAGATATTGACGGTGACGTAAAATACCATTTAGGGATTACCTTGAGTAAAGTATTTAGAAACGGCAGCGAAATTACCATGAATTTAGTGCCAAATCCTTCGCATTTAGAAACTGTTGCTGCTGTTGCTGAAGGAATTACACGTGCTAAAATCGATAAAAAATACAACGGAGATTCAAGTAAAATATTACCAATTATTATCCATGGTGATGCTGCTATTGCTGGGCAAGGAATCGCTTATGAAATAGTTCAAATGGCAAAATTGAACGGTTATAAAACGGGTGGTACAGTGCATGTTGTTGTAAATAATCAAATCGGATTTACTACCAATTATTTAGATGCTCGTTCAAGTACCTATTGTACAGATGTTGGAAAAGTAACCTTATCTCCCGTTTTGCATGTAAATGCGGATGATATTGAAGCGGTTTGTCATGCTATGGAAATGGCGCTTGAATTTAGAATGCGTTTTAAAGCTGATGTTTTTATTGATTTATTAGGATACAGAAAATATGGTCATAACGAAGGTGATGAACCGCGTTTCACACAACCTAAATTATACAAAGCGATTGCAAAACATAAAAATCCAAAAGATATCTATGCTGAAAAATTAATTGCTGAAGGTTCTATAAACAAATCCTTCTTAGACGAAATTACTGAGGAATTCAAAGAAATGCTAAATCGTGAATTTGATTTGGCAAAAGAAGATAAAAATTCGAAAGTAATCGAATTTATGCAATCAACTTGGGAAGGTTTTGAGCGTCAACACTTAGATGCGATGCTAAAACCTGTAAATACAGCTTATGAAGAAGATAAATTAAAGAATATTGCAAAAATCGTTTCCACAGTTCCTGAAGGAGTGAAATTTGTAAACAAAGCTGTTCGTATTTTAGAAGGAAGAGCCAATATGGTTTTTGAAACCAACCAATTAGATTGGGGAATGGCTGAAAATTTAGCGTACGGAAGTTTGATGGAAGAAGGTTTTAACGTACGAATTTCAGGTCAAGATGTTGAAAGAGGTACTTTTTCTCACAGACATGCTATTTTGCGTGATGAAATCACCGAAGAAAGAATCAATCTTTTAAATACCAATCCTAATAATAATGGAAGTATGACCATTTATAACTCCTTATTATCAGAATATGGTGTATTAGGTTTTGATTATGGATATGCCATGGCACATCCAAATACATTGACCATTTGGGAAGCTCAGTTTGGAGATTTTTCAAACGGAGCTCAAATCATGTTTGATCAGTATATTTCTGCAGCAGAGGATAAATGGAAAGTTCAAAACGGAATTGTAGTTTTGCTTCCTCATGGATATGAAGGGCAAGGTTCTGAGCATTCATCTGCCAGAATTGAACGCTATTTACAATTATGTGCAGAAGACAATATGACTGTTGCAAATTGTACTACACCAAGTAACTTTTATCACTTGTTGCGTCGTCAAATGAAACGCAATTATCGCAAACCTTTGATTGTTTTTACTCCTAAAAGTTTGTTGCGTCATCCAAAAGTGGTGAATACGATACAAGAATTGGCAACTGGAGAATTTCAAGAAGTTATTGATGATACATTAGCACCAGAGAATGTAACAAAATTAGTTTTTTGTTCAGGTAAATTCTATTATGACTTGTTAGAAGAAAGAGAAAATCTGGGAAGAGAAGACATTGCTTTGGTAAGAATTGAGCAATTATTTCCATTACATAAAGAAAAAATTCAGAAAGTAATTGACAGATATCCACACATTCAAGAATATATTTGGGCACAAGAAGAGCCAAGAAATATGGGAGCTTGGAGTTTTATGTTACAACGTTTTGAATTGGTAAATTTAAATGTTCGCTCGTTAAATTATTACGCAGTTCCTGCAGCAGGTTCAAGTACACGATTTAAGAAAAGACACAAAGCCGTTATTGACAGTGTTTTTAGTGATGCAAAATCCTAAAAATTAAATTCATATAAATAGAAAATTAATCAATTGCTGATAAGAAATCAGCCAAATAAAAATAAGAACTGATGATTTTAGAAATGAAAGTTCCTTCTCCAGGAGAATCAATTACAGAAGTAGAAATTGCAACTTGGTTAGTTGAAGATGGAGATTATGTTGAAAAAGATCAACCAATTGCAGAAGTTGATTCAGATAAAGCAACCTTAGAATTGCCTGCCGAAGAAAGTGGAATCATCACTTTAAAAGCGGCAGAAGGAGATGCTGTTGCTGTAGGTTCTGTAGTGTGTTTGATTGATATGAGTGCAGCAAAACCTGAAGGTGATGCTCCAAAAAAAGAGGAAGCTCCTAAAGAAGAGAAAAAAGAAGTAGTTGCTGAAACTCCAAAAGTGGAAACCTATGCAACAGGAACAGCTTCACCAGCAGCTAAAAAAGTTTTAGCAGAAAAAGGTATCGAAGCATCTGCAATAAAAGGTACAGGAAAAGATGGCAGAATCACCAAAGAAGATGCCGTAAATGCAGTTCCTTCTATGGGAACTCAACCTGCAAACGGATCAAGAAATACAGAGCGCAAAAAAATGTCTATGTTGCGTAGAAAAGTAGCAGAGCGTTTGGTGACCGTTAAAAATGAAACAGCGATGTTAACCACTTTTAACGAGGTAAACATGCAACCTATTTTTGATTTGCGCAAACAATATAAAGATGCTTTTGCCGCAAAACACAATGTTGGTTTAGGCTTTATGTCCTTTTTTACATTAGCAGTTGTGAGAGCTTTGAAAATGTATCCTGAAGTAAACTCAATGATTGACGGAGATTTTCAAGTAATCAATGATTTTCATGACATTTCTATTGCAGTTTCAGGACCAAAAGGCTTGATGGTTCCTGTGATTCGTAATGCAGAAAACTTATCTTTTAGAGGTGTTGAAAGCGAAGTAAAACGTTTGGCTTTACGTGCAAGAGATGGTCAAATTACCATTGATGAAATGACAGGAGGAACCTTTACGATTACCAATGGTGGTGTGTTTGGTTCCATGTTATCTACACCAATTATCAATCCTCCTCAAAGTGGAATTTTAGGAATGCACAACATCGTAAACAGACCAATGGCTGTGAACGGGCAAGTAGTGATTCAGCCAATTATGTATGTAGCACTTTCTTATGATCACAGAATTATTGATGGTAGAGAATCTGTTGGTTTTTTAGTAGCTGTGAAAGAAGCATTAGAAAATCCTGTAGAAATTTTGATGAATAACAATCCTGAAAAGGCTTTAGAAATATAGTTTAGATTTCTTGATGAATAGAAATTTAGATTTTTAAATACTAAAATCCTGAGCTTTTGCTTGGGATTTTTTGTTTGAAGCTGTTTCCTGCTTTCGCTACTCGCTTTTTTTTATGCTGAATTTATTTCAGCATCTCTCTTTTTAAAAACTAATTTCATTTTTTATAATAGATACTGAATCGAGTGCAGCATAAAAAAAGAGCTCAAACAAACCGCTCAATCAGGGCTAAGCTCATTTGCTAACTTCAATCATTCCCTAAGGGTTTGTATTTCTTAGAATTAGATGGCTCTTTATCACAATTGATGAAAAAACCAAAAACCAAAATCCGTATCTTTGGCCAACTAAAAAAATAGATGGCTCCTACTTTACTTTCGTCACCTTTACAAGGCTTTACAGATTTTAGATTTCGAAATGCTTTTCAGCATTATTTTGGAGGCATAGACACTTTTTACGCGCCATATATTCGCTTAAATGGGCAGTTAAAAATAAAACAATCGTATCAAAACGATTTGCAGTTGGAAAATAATGCCACTTTAAAAGTGATTCCTCAAGTAATGACGAATGACCCAGATGAATTTCTGTTTGTTGTAAAATATGTACAAAGTTTAGGTTACAAAGAATTGAATTGGAATTTAGGCTGTCCTTATCCCATGGTTACAAAATCAGGCATGGGTTCTGGCTTAATTTGCAATCCAACAAGAATTAACGAAGTTTTGCACAAAGCACATAATGAATCTGATATTGTGGTTTCTATGAAAATGCGAATGGGTTATGAAAACGCAACAGAAATTTTAGATGCTTTTCCTACTTTAGACAAGTATCCGCTTAAAAACATTGCAATTCACGCACGAATTGGAAAACAATTGTACAATGGCCCTGTAGATTTAGATGCTTTTGAAAAATGCATCAGTAGCACAAAACACAAATTGTATTATAATGGAGACATTACAAGTGTTGAAAGCTTTAAAAAAATTCAAAATCGATTTCCAACAATCGACCATTTTATGATTGGTCGTGGTTTAATTGCAGATCCTTTTTTACCAAATATGATAAAAAATGACACGACAATATATCCAAAAAATAGATGGGAAATTTTTTCTGAATTCCATGATCGTATTTATCAACAATATGATGAGTATCTTTCAGGACCAACTCCCATAAAAATGAAAATGTTAGGTTTTTGGGAATTCTTTTCGCAATCTTTTCCCAACCCACAAAAAATAGTTAAGGCAATTAAAAAAGCCAGTACTCCTAAAAAATATCAAGAAACAGTGGCATCAATTTTAAAGAATGTTTAGGTTTTTTCAACTTTAAATCAGAAAAAATTATACGTGTTTAAAAAAGTAAATAGAATTCTTCCCATTATTGTAATTTCTCAATTTTGTTGCACAACTCTTTGGTTTGCTGGCAATGGAGTTATCAATGAATTAATTGAGAATTTTAATCTACATAGCAATGCTTTAGGTTTGTTAACTTCTGGGGTACAATTCGGATTTATCATTGGTACTTTAGTTTTTGCAATCTTAACAATTGCAGATCGATTTTCTCCATCAAAAGTATTTTTCACGTGTGCTTTACTTGGTGCGTTTTTAAATTTGGGTATTTTATTTGAAGGAAATAATTTAACAACGTTACTTTCAATTCGGTTTTTAATAGGTTTTTTTCTTGCTGGAATTTATCCTGTTGGAATTAAAATAGCCGTTGATTATTTTGATGTTGGCTTAGGAAAATCTCTCGGATTTTTAGTAGGTGCTTTGGTTTTAGGGACTGCTTTTCCTCACTTACTAAAAGATGTAACCAATCTCCATGATTGGAGAAATGTGTTAATTACAACCTCTATACTTGCAGGATTTGGAGGTTTCATCATGTTGTTGTTTGTTCCTGATGGTCCCTATAGAAAACCAAGTCAGAAAGTAAATTTTTTTGCTTTTTTAAACGTTTTTAAGCATGAAAAATTTCGCTCTGCAGCTTTTGGATATTTTGGTCATATGTGGGAATTGTATGCTTTTTGGACATTTGTACCAGTTATATTAACCAACTATAGTTTGAATCAACAAATATCGTTTAACATTCCGTTTTTATCATTTGTAATTATAGGTGTTGGAAGCCTTGCATGCATAAGTAGTGGTTATGTTTCTAAATTGATTGGTGTAAAAAGAACTGCTTTTGGCTCACTATTTTTGTCTTGTTTGTGCTGTATTATTTCACCTTTACTATTAACTACTGATTATGAAATAGCATTGATTGTTTTTCTTCTTTTTTGGGGAATGGTTGTAGTTGCAGATTCGCCTCTTTTATCAACCTTAGTTGCCCAAAATGCACCTTTACAATTAAAAGGTACAGCAATTACTATTGTAAATTGTATTGGTTTTGCAATTACAATTATCAGTATTCAAATCTTAAATAGTTTCACCAACGTAACCGATTCGAATTTTATATATATGATTTTGGCAATTGGTCCAATTTTAGGGTTGATTTCTTTACGAAAGAAAAAGAAAATTATATTATAATAATTTCTGATTCTTTATCTTGCATCAAAAAGCTTTCATGAAAACAAATCCTGAATTAGAACTTGCCATACAATTTATTGATAAAACAGATAGAAATCTGTTTATCACAGGAAAAGCGGGTACAGGAAAAACCACTTTTCTACATCAAATAAAAAATGAATCCTTAAAAAGAATGGTTATTGTAGCTCCAACAGGTGTTGCAGCAATCAATGCAAAAGGAGTTACGATTCATTCTTTTTTTCAAGTTCCTTTTGGGCCCATTTTGCCTGGACAAATTCAAAATAATAATGAACAACGTAGGTTTTCAAAAACAAAAATTGACATCATCAAATCATTAGACTTAATCATTATTGATGAAATTTCTATGGTTCGTGCAGATTTATTGGATGGTATTGATCAAGTGATGAGAAGGTATAAAAACCGTGATAAAGTGTTTGGTGGTGCACAAATTTTAATGATTGGTGATTTGCAACAATTGGCACCTGTAGTAAAACAAAACGAATGGAGTTTGTTGCAACATCATTATGAAACTGCCTATTTTTTTAGCTCAAAAGCGTATCAAGAAGCGAATGTGGTGACCATTGAATTGAAACATATTTACCGTCAAAAAAATGATGATTTTATCAATATTTTGAATGAAATCAGAAATGATAGCTTATCAGAAAAATCAGCTCAAATTTTAAACGAACGCTACAATCCTTCGTTTTCACCTTCCAAAGAAGAAGGCTACATCACATTGACAACGCACAACAACAGAGCAACACTCATCAACAATTCTGAACTCCAAAAACTTACTTCTAAAAGTTATTTTTTTGAAGCCATCATCAAAGGAAAATTCAGTGATAATTCTTTTCCAAATGACGAAAAATTGGAGTTAAAAGTGGGTGCACAAGTCATGTTTATCAAAAATGACTCTTCTCCTGAAAAAAGATATTTCAACGGAAAGATTGGCGTAATTACTGATATTTCTAAAGAAAACGTAACTGTAAAATGTCCGAACGAAATTGAGGAAATTGTAACAGCATTTGAAACTTGGGAAAATATCAATTATACAATTAACGACGAAACCAAAGAAATAAAAGAGGAAATTACAGGCGAATTTTCGCAAATTCCATTGCGTTTGGCGTGGGCAATTACCATTCACAAAAGCCAGGGTTTAACGTTTGACAAAGCTGTGATTGATGCAGAATCTTCTTTTGCGCACGGACAAACCTATGTTGCTTTGAGCAGATGTACTTCTTTAGAAGGTTTGGTTTTAAAAACGCCCATCACAGCGAGTTCAATAATCAATGATAAAACAGTCAATATTTTCAATGAATCTGTGGCTGAAAATCATCCTGATGAAGAAATTTTGAATCAATCTGAAAAACAATTTCAACTGAATTTAATTTCGGAATTGTTTGATTATCAGTCATTTTTATATCCTTCAACACGGTTGTTAGATATTTTTTACAAAAACAGAAGCAGTATCAAGGGCGAAGTTTTGGATCATTTAGTGAACATCAAAGAAAAGGGAATTGTGCCGCTCTTAAAAATTTCTACAGCGTTTAAAAATCAAATCAATTCCATTTCTCAAAATGACATTTTACCAGAAAATAGTTCTCAAATTCAAGAACGATTCACCAAAGGTGTGAGTTATTTTTTGATGGAAACCAAAGAAAATATTCATAAGCCACTAAATCAAATTTCATTTTCAACGGACAACAAAACTGTAAAAACTGATTTTGAAAAGCAGTTTAGCACATTGCAAGAAAAACTAGAGGAAAAACTGTTTGCACTCGAAAAAATGAAAGTAGGTTTTCAGGTAAAAAAGTATTTAGAAGTAAGAGCCAATGCTGTTTTGCAAAAAACAGAGCCAAGCAAAAAGAAAGCTGTGAGCTCAAAACGCGACCCAATTTTGGCTTTGAAATTGCGCGAATTGAGAGATGTAATTGCAAAAGCAGCAAGCATTCCACATTTTCAAATTTTTACTCAAGAAACACTATATCTGATGTGCGATTTACTTCCTAGAACGGAAAAGGAATTGTTAAAAGTTCCTGGTATGGGAAAAGTTCGCGTTGAAAAATACGGAGAAGAAATTTTGGAAGTAATCAATGAATATTGCGAAGAAAATGGCATCAAACATCAAAAAAGTTCCCAAAACAAACTTGTAAAAGAAGTCAAAAAAAACACGAAACAAATTAGTTTAGAAATGTTTAGAGCAGGAATGTCTGTGAAAGAAATTGCGAAAGAGCGCAGTTTTACCTTAAGTACTATTGAAAGTCATTTGGCAAGTTTTATTCCTTTAGGAGAAGTGGATATTTTAGAATTGATATCCATCAAAAAATACAAAGAACTGACTAAAATAATTGAAGAAACTGATTTTAAAAATTTGACAGAACTCAAAGAAAAAGTGGATGATCGTTTTACCTATGCTGAATTGCGTATGGTTTTAATGACTTTGGAAAAATAGAAAGTAAATAAAATTATCTTAAATCCCTCAAAACCAATTGTACAGATTTATAGCCATTCCATTCGTTTTCATCTAATGAATAGACAATATCAAACTCATCTTCAACCAATTCAATTTTATTCCCCAAACCAAACCCAATGGAATTGTAAGTTTTTTGGTTGTCTCCTTGAAACAAGTTGAGTTTTAAATGTGTTTCATCTGAACCCACTTTTTTCCCATAACCATTATCTCTAACGCCACTCGTTTTAAAAATTGGTGTCATATTTTGAGGTCCAAAAGGCGCCATTTGTTGTAAAATTCTAAAAAATTTAGGTGTAATTTCGGACAATTCTATTTCTGCATCAATCAAAATTTCGGGAGTTAACAATTCTTTTTGAATGCTTTTTGCAACCACTTCTTCAAATTTATTTTTGAAGTTTTCATAGTTTTCTGGCAACAAAGTTAATCCTGCAGCATATTTATGTCCGCCAAATTGTTCTATAAATTCTGTGCATTCTTCTAAAGCTTCATATACATCAAAATCTTTTACAGACCTTGCAGAAGCAGCTAATTTATCTCCACTTTTTGTAAAAACTAACGTAGGTCTGTAATAGGTTTCTGTGAGTCTTGAGGCTACAATTCCAATGACACCTTTGTGCCAATCTTCTTGATAAACAACTGTTGAAAATTTATTTTCTTCGTCATTTTCAATAATTTGACTGAGTGCCTCAACAGTGATTTTTTTATCCAATTCTTTTCTGTCAGCATTAAAAACTTCAATCGCTTTTGCAAATGCTACAGCCGAATCAAAATCCATTTCTGTTAATAATTCCACAGCATAATTGCCGTGTTTTATTCTTCCAGCAGCGTTAATTCTTGGTGCGATGATAAAAACAACATCTGTAATCGTCAATTCTTTTTTCTTGATTTGATGAATCAATGCTTTGATTCCATTTCTTGGATTTGAATTGATTACTTGCAATCCGAAATAGGCTAAAATTCGATTTTCGCCAGTAATTGGTACAATATCAGCCGCAATTGCGGTCGCCACTAAATCTAAATACGGAATAAAATCATCAATAGTTTGACCTCTTTTTGAGCCCAAAGCTTGAATCAATTTAAATCCAACTCCACAGCCACACAATTCGTCAAAAGGATAGTTGCAATCCAATCTTTTTGCATTTAAAACGGCAACAGCTTTTGGAATTTCAGCACCAGGTTTGTGATGATCAC
Source organism: Polaribacter sp. (assembly GCA_030731695.1). Taxonomy (GTDB): domain Bacteria; phylum Bacteroidota; class Bacteroidia; order Flavobacteriales; family Flavobacteriaceae; genus Polaribacter. The sequence continues at coordinate 6,096 of JANQTK010000094.1, read as the reverse complement.
AAATGATAAAATCGATATTTTTTTCAGAGGCATACGCTACTTTTTCAATGGCTTTGATGCCACAATCTAAGGCTATAATTAGTGAAAAATCGTTGTCAAAAGCAAAGTCAATTCCTATGTACGAAATGCCATAACCTTCATCATATCTGTCAGGAATGTATGTTGCGATATTTGGATAAATGGTTTTTAAATACGAGGCAACTAACGAAACTGCTGTTGTTCCATCAACATCATAATCTCCATAAATCAGAATATTTTCTTCATTTTCGATCGCTTTTTCAATTCTTTGGACAGCTTTGTCCATATCTTTCATCAAAAAAGGATCATGAATATCCTCTAAATTTGGTCTAAAAAATTTCTTTGCATCATCAAAAGTTTCAATATTTCGCTGACACAAAATGCTCGCTAATGTTTCTTCAATTTGTAATTCTTTAGCGAGTTTTTCTACTTTTTCTTTTGTTGGTTTTGGCTTTAATGTCCATCTCATAGCAATTGAGTTTCTAAATCGTGTGTAAAAATATTTCGGTTTCTATTTCTGCAAATTTTCGAAACATTTCCATAACACCACAATAGGTTGTTACCGATAAATTTACTGCTTTCTGAATTTTTTCAGGTTGTAAATTGCTATCAGAAAAATGATATTCTACACGCACTTTTTTGTAATATTTTGGATGTTCGTCTGTCAATTCGCCAGTAACTTCAATTCTAAAATCAGCTACTTCTGCACGCATTTTTGCCAATAACGAAACCACGTCTAAACCAGAGCAACCTGCTAAAGATGACAACATTAATGCCTTTGGAGCAAAGCCAACAACATCGCCATTATCTTGTGATTTATCAAACATTGTGAATTTGTATCCACTTGGATTATCGGTTTCAAATTGCGATTTTTGAGTCCAAACAGTTGTAACAGTATTTTTAACCATAATTTGTAATTTTTTTTTTATTTGAAGTAGTAACTTGTGCTTTCTTACAAAAATAAGAAAACAACGTTAAGGTAGCTTTTAAAATGCAGAAAATAGTAGGATTTATAAAACTTTTTTTGGGTATACTAGGAATGATATTTTCAATTCCATTTTTTGCTCTAGTAGATCAACCACCAACCGTTATTGCAACTGGAAGACAAGCTTTTTGTCCAGGAAATCCGATTAAAATTGTTACTGATTTTTCAATTACAGATCCTGATGACACGTTCATTGATGCATTTTATATTCAAATTTCTGAAGGATATCAACAAGGGTTTGATACATTACAATTAGATGTAGCTCTTCATCCAAATGTACTTCCAGTTTGGAATACTTCAGCAGGAAAGTTAACTTTAATTTCAAGAGGTATTAGTTCGCAAATGTTGTTAACAGATTTAGAAAATGCAGTAAAAGATGTTGTTTTTATGACAACTGCCATCAATATTTTTCCTGAGAAAAAGTTTTCGCTAACCATTGATGATGCCAATTATTTGCCAGAAACAGGACATTTTTATCGATTTATTCCAGCTAATTTAATCACTTGGAGCAATGCAAAAATTGCAGCAGAAAATCAATTTTATTATGGCAGAAGAGGTTACTTAGCAACATTAACTTCACAAATTGAAGCTGATTTTGCAGGAAAACAAGCTTCTGGAGCAGGTTGGATTGGAGGAAGTGATGAAGAAACTGAAGGTGTTTGGAAATGGGTTACTGGTCCAGAAGCTGGAACTATTTTTTGGATTGGAGAAGTAAATGGTTCAACTCCAACTTTTGCTTTTTGGAATAATAATGAGCCTAATAATTATGACGGTAATGAAGATTATGCACATATTACAGATCCTTCCATTGGAATTCGGGGTGCATGGAATGATTTACCTAATGTTGGAGGTGATATTGCTGCTTATGAACCAAAAGGATATGTTGTCGAATTTGGCACACCAAGTGATCCTCCTTTAAATATCGTAGCAACTACAAGTATTTATATTCCTCAAATTGTATCAAGTGTAAATGCAACAATCTGCGAATCAGGAACTGCTACAATTTCTGCAACTGCCAATGAAGGTGAAATTCTTTGGTTTGATGCACCAACAAATGGAACACAAGTTGGAAATGGGACAGATTTTACAACACCATTCTTGACAAATTCTACTGTTTTTTATGCAACAGCCTCTGTAAATTCATGTACAACGTTACCAAGAACTGCAGTTACAGTCACTGTAAATCCAAGACCTTCTATTGTTTCAACAACTGATGATATTGTTTGTTCAGGCACTGCAACTTTATCTGCAACAGTCACAGCAGGTGTTGTTTTTTGGTATGATTCTTTGATAAGTACAACTCCAATTTTTGTTGGAAATTCATTTGAAACTCCTGTTTTGACAAGTTCTACAACCTATTATGTTACTGCAAATCTTGATGGTTGTGAGACAACTTCAAGGACTCCTGTAAATGCAATTTTAGATGAAACAATTCCTGATTTTGATGTTTCTCAAAACGACTATGTTTTGTGTCAAGATATTGGTTCAATTTTATTAGTAACCAAAAACTCTCAAGGAAACTATACCTATATTTGGAAAAGAGAGAATGTTATTTTGCCTGAAACTTCAGCAACAATTTCAGTTACTTCTGAAGGAAATTATTATGTAAGGGCTGTTTCTGAAGCAGGATGCATTTCTGATGAAAAATTGATTGTAGTCACCAAATCATCAATTGCTACAATTACGAAAGATGATGTTATTATTACGGATGATTCCAATAATAATTCCATCCAAGTTGCAAATCCGAATCTTGGTATTGGAGCCTATGAATTTGCACTTGATGATCAATTTGGAAACTATACTGATGTTGGTTTTTTTCAAAATTTATCTCCAGGAATTCATACGTTATTTGTTAGAGATAAATTGGGTTGTGGAGTAGCTTCGTATCAATTTTCAATTTTAGCATATCCGAAATATTTCACACCAAATGGTGATGGAGAGAATGATTTTTGGACAATAAATGGCTTTGATGCTACCTTTTACACGATTTCAAAAATTTCTATTTTTGATAGATTTGGCAAGCTGATTTATCAAATTGAACCGAATTCTCAAGGTTGGAATGGCGATTATCAGGGAAAAAAACTACCTTCTAACAGCTATTGGTTTCGTGTTTTATTGACAGATATTAACGGACTTATGATTGAAAAATCAGGAAATTTTAGTTTGATTAGGTAATTTAATCCAAAAAAATTTAATTATTATTTCAGTTGTAAAGCCTCATTATCAAAAGCCAAACCATCAAAACCTGTATTTATAAAATTTCTGATGTTTTGATGAGACGTTTCAGTTGCATCTTCTAGCACATTTTTATAATGTTCCCCAAAACAAAAAAGCGTTTCTTCTTTTGTTAACTTTTGATGGATTGCAAAAGCAAATAATTTACAAGAACCCGAATTTTCACCAGCTTTATTATGGATTTTTCCATTTGAAAAAGCTGTTGGTGAAAATGTGAAATGAGTATCAATTACCTGCATCGTTTCAGCAAATAAGATTTCGTTTGGACTCCTTTTGAGTTTGGTTATAAATTCTGGAAGGGTCATTTTTTGGGAGTTATAACCTGTTCTGTTTTTAAAGTTAAGGTTTTAAATGAAAACTCATTTACCAATTGACGTAAGAAATTTGCATCTAAATCATCCATAAAAATGAGATATAAAATTTGACCATTAGTATCTAAAGTTGAAATATTTGTTGGAATATTATTTACACTTTTTCCAGTAAAATATTTAAAAAAAGCCAATCCTAACAAATAGGTTCCATTTGATGACGGATGAATATTGTCATGAAACAATTCTAAATCCGGTCTATATTTTATAGAACTTGCAAAAAGTGGACCCCCTGGAACATAATCAGATTTTGTTTGGTCGCACAAAGTTTTATACATTTTTTCGATTTCTGGCAACATCAATGGATTTGATTTGTATGCCCAAGTCATCATAAAAATTGGTTCAGCTCCTTTTGTTCTTACCAAATCTGCAAACCTTTTTCCATAATCTATAAAATTTTCAGGTTTGTTAATGGCACTCAAACTATGGTTGTTAAAAACAACAAAATCCCATTTTTCCAATTCAAGCATTACGCGAGTTTGTGTCCCTCTCTCACTTTTCCAGTGATTTTCTAAACTCGATCCACCAACTGTAGAATGTTTGGTTTCAATAATGATATCTTGCGACTTTGCCATTGCAGATACAACCTGAGGTAAATTGTTATAATACGTAAAACTATTTCCAACAAATAGCACGCGAATTTTTTTATTTTGAGCTGTAAATGAGTAACTTAAAAATAAAATTACAACAAAAAAGGATTGATATAGTAGCGATTTTGATGTCATATTCAATGTAATAAAAGATAATTTTTTTTGACTGCAATATTAGCAATTTTATCAATTGACAAGTTGAAATTTTTTGAGTTTCTGTTTTATTAATTTGATGTCCAATAATTCTTAAAAACCAAGTAGTTAAAGTAGTAATATTTGAAATAAAAAATTATTTTTTTCCTTCTACAACAATCACAATTTCACCTTTTGGAGGTTTTTTTGTATAATGTGCTAAAACCTCTGAGGCAGTTCCTCTGATAGTTTCTTCAAACATTTTAGTTAGTTCTCTTGAAACAGAAATTTGCCTTTCTGCGCCAAAATATTCTACAAAATTCGCCAAAGTTTTCAATAATTTATGAGGAGATTCATAAAAAATGATGGTTCTTTTTTCTTCAGCTAATGCTAAAAAACGGGTTTGACGACCTTTTTTTACCGGTAAAAATCCTTCAAAAACAAATTTATCATTTGGCAAACCCGAATTCACCAAAGCTGGCACAAAAGCGGTAGCACCAGGCAAACAATCCACTTCAATATTGTTTTCTACACAAGCCCTTGTCAACAAAAATCCTGGATCAGAAATGGCAGGTGTTCCAGCATCTGAAATCAACGCACAAGTTTCACCAGCCTTAATTCTCTTTAAAATTCCCTCAATAGATTTATGTTCATTGTGCATGTGATGGCTATGCATTGGCGTAGCAATTTCAAAATGTTTTAATAATTTTCCACTAGTACGTGTGTCTTCTGCCAAAATAAAATCAACTTCTTTTAAAATTCTGATGGCTCTAAAAGTCATGTCTTCTAAATTTCCAATGGGTGTTGGCACTAAATAGATTTTGCTCATAGTTGATTTCTAATTTTATTTAAAGAACAATGAATGCGAATATAAACGAGTTTTAGTAAAATTAATTACACTCATAAATACAAACTTACACAAATTTTAACCGATAAAATGTTTAATTTTGCACCTTAAATTTAGAAAAAATGTATAGGAGTCATTCTTGTGGAGAGTTGAGAGCATCTCATATAAATACAGAAGTAATTTTGTCAGGTTGGGTTCAAAAATCCAGAGACAAAGGATTTATGATTTGGGTGGATTTGCGAGATAGATATGGAATTACCCAACTTATTTTTGATGAAGAGCGCACTCCAAAAGAAATGATGGAAAAAGCAAAATCTTTAGGAAGAGAATTTGTAATTCAAGTTACAGGAACTGTCATTGAGCGTGAATCTAAAAACGATAAAATGCCAACAGGCGAAATTGAGGTATTAGTTTCGAAACTAGCAATTTTAAATGCAGCAAAGTTACCACCATTTACCATTGAAGATCAAACAGATGGTGGTGAAGATATTCGTATGAAATATCGTTATTTAGATATTCGTAGAAATCCTGTAAAAGAGAATTTAATTTTCCGTCATAAAGTGACTATGGAAGTTCGTAAATTCTTATCAAATCAAGGATTTATTGAAGTAGAAACGCCGTATTTAATCAAATCAACTCCAGAAGGTGCACGAGATTTCGTAGTGCCATCCAGAATGAATAAAGGTCAATTTTATGCCTTGCCACAAAGTCCGCAAACATTCAAACAATTGTTGATGGTTGGCGGAATGGACAAATATTTTCAGATTGTAAAATGTTTTAGAGACGAAGATTTACGTGCTGACAGACAACCAGAATTCACGCAAATTGATTGCGAAATGGCATTTGTAGAGCAAGAAGATATTTTGAATGTTTTTGAAGGAATGACCAGACATTTGTTGAAAGAAATTCATGGAATCAACA
>JANQTK010000093.1:20248-22130 GCA_030731695.1 Polaribacter sp. | reverse complement strand
ATTGAAGATATGTTTGATGTGGATTCTGATAACGACGGAATTCCAGATATTTCAGAAGCATCAGCAACCAAAATTACATTACTAGGAACAGATACAAATTTAGATGGTTTGGATGATGTTTTCAACGGAATCACCACAGGAATTGATACAGATAATGACGGAATTCCGAATTATTTAGATGTTGATTCTGATAACGACGGAATTTTTGATTTAGTTGAGGCCAATCACGGAAATTTAGATGCTAACAATGATGGAATTTTAGACAATGCAAATGCAGCTAATGTTGGCAATAACGGACTTTTAGATGCTTTAGAAACCACTGCAGATGCAAAAGTTATCGCATTAAATTATACAATTGCAGATACGGATGCTGACAATATTTTCAACTTTTTAGAACTAGATGCCGATAATGATGACTGTTTTGATGTCATTGAAGCTGGTTTTACAGGAAATGGTTCAGGAGTTTTAGCCGCAAATCCTTTTGCAGTTTCTCCGAATGGAAAAGTCATCAATAATACAGATGGTTATACAACTCCAAATGCAAATTACATCACTATTGCTCCAATCATTTTAAATACACCTTTTGAAAATGCTATCTTTTGTGAAAACATAACAGATGTTTTATCCATAGATTCAACTGCGGATGGTTTTCAATGGGAAGTTTCTACTGATAATGGTGCGAATTGGACAACAATTGTAGATGACGCAGTGTATGCAGGAAGCACAACCAAAGATTTACAAATCACAAATCCACCAATTACATTTAATAATTATCAATTTCGAGTGGTGTTGAACAGAACAGGAAATGCTTGTGGAAAAACTTCAAATAGTATTTCTTTAAAAGTAAATCCTGAACCAGTTACTAATGATGTTGTTGAATTATTACAATGTGATGACGATTTAGACCGAATTTCAACGATCAATTTAACAGAAGCTGAAATCAGTATTTCTGCTAATTATCAAAATGAAACGTTCACTTATTTCGCTACAGAAACTGATGCTATTGCAGGAACTCCCGAAGTTGCTGACAAATTACGATTCCCTGTAAATCAAACTAGTGAAGCTTGGGTAAGAACCATTTCTGCTGATGGTTGTTACCGAATTTCAAAAATAAATTTACGAGTAGACGCTTCTGCTGATGTTGCTTATAATAGAGAATTTGATGCAGTTTGTGATGACTTTTTACAAGCTGATGGAACGAATGGACCTTTAAATAATGATACTGATGGCATCACAAATTTTGATTTTAGTGTTGCAACTTCCGAAATTTTAGCCTTTTTTCCAGCAAATTTACAAGCTGATTTAGAGGTTTCGTATTTTGAAACAACTGAAGATAGAACTGCTGTCATCAACAAAATTGCAGATATTTCAAATTATAGAAATACCAATTTCCCATCAACAACAACTAGACAAACAATTTACTTTAAAATCACCAATAAAAACAATAATGATTGTGCTGGAACTGGGGAGTTATACCTAAAAACCAATGCTGTTCCTGAAGCAAATCCTGTTGCTGATTTAGAATTATGTGATGATGCCAATGATGGTGATGCAACCAATGGAATTGTGCAAAATTTTGATTTAGAATCACAAACACCATTAATTCTTGGAACTCAAAATCCTGCAGATTTTACAGTAACATATCATTTAAATGCAACAGATACTGAAACAGGAAACAATCCTTTAGCATCTCCTTTTGCAAATACAGTGCGCGATTCTCAAACTATTTACGTGCGCGTAACAAACAATGCAACAGGGTGTTATACAAATCACACAACATTCAATTTGATTGTAAATCCTTTGCCAATTGCAAATTTTGTGGAAGATTTAGAAGTATGTGATGACAATTCGGATGGTTCTGCAAGAAATGGTTTTTCACAAA
>JANQTK010000093.1:17924-20148 GCA_030731695.1 Polaribacter sp. | reverse complement strand
TATTGTGATAATGATGATGATGGTGATGACACTAATGGCATCATTCAAACCATAGATTTAGATAGTAAAATTCCTGAAATCTTAGGTGCAATTCAAAATATTGCCAATTTCACAGTAACTTTTCACAAATCACAAAATGAAGCCACAGCTGGAATTTCTGCAATTTCATCACCTTACACAAATACAAATTCAACAGAAAGAATTTTTGTGAGAATCCAAAACAAAAGAACAGGTTGTGTAAATGACGATGCTTCTTTTGATGTCATTGTAAATCCATTACCAAGTTTCACAGTAACTTCTCCTCAAATTATCTGTTTGAATGATTTACCACTGAATATTTCTGTTGAAAATCCTATGGAAATGTATACTTATCAATGGACAAATGAAAGCGGAACTGTTTTAGGATCCAATGACAACATTAATATTACAACTGGAGGAAGATATTTTGTAACAGCAACTTCTACAAACGGAACTTTATGCTCAAGAACTGAAATGATTGAAGTAAATGAATCAAATATTGCAACGCTACAAAATAATTTTGTGACCATTATTGATGAATCAAACAACATTGGCAGCCAAAATAATTTATCGATTTCAATTGATACAATTACCAATAATTTAGGCCCTGGAGATTATCAATTTGCCATCATAAATACTGATACCAATGAGCGTTTTCCTTTTGCAGGTTTTCAAGATGAACCATTGTTTGAAAACTTAGAAGGTGGTATTTATCAAATTATCGTGAATGATAAAAATGGTTGTTCACCTGATGCAACGTTGTTGGTTTCTGTAATTCAGTTTCCAAAATTCTTTACACCAAATGGTGATGGACAAAACGATACTTGGGTTGTAAAAGGTGCAAACAGAACTTTTTATCCGAATGCAAGCATTAATATTTTCAACAGATTTGGAAAATTAGTTGCTCAAGTACCTATTGATGGCCAAGGTTGGAATGGAACATACAATGGCACCTTATTACCTTCTGATGATTATTGGTATAACGTAACCTTGATTCCTTCTGATACAACAAAACCAACCATCAATAAAAAAGGAAATTTTTCGTTACTCAGAAAATAACGGACAATCAGTACCAACTTTATGAATCCTTTCACAGGAATATTTCTTAATTTAGCAACAAATTAAGAAATATTTCCATGGATTTAAACTTCAATAAAAACGAAGATTACAACAAATTGTTAGCTTCTGATTTACGCGTAAAATTGTCAAAAATAAAATTAGGTGGAGGTCAAAAAGGCATTGACAAATTGCATCAACAAGGAAAATTAACCGCAAGAGAACGCATTGAATATTTGTTGGATAAAAATTCAGAGTCCATAGAAATCGCCGCTTTTGCTGGGGACGAAATGTATCCTGAACATGGAGGTTGTCCTTCAGGAGGTGTCGTTGTAAAAATCGGTTATATCAAAGGAAAACAGTGTATTGTAGTTGCCAATGACGCTACTGTAAAAGCCGGAGCTTGGTTTCCAATCACTGGAAAAAAGAATTTACGTGCTCAAGAAATAGCCATCGAAAACAAACTTCCTATCATTTATTTGGTAGATTCTGCAGGAGTGTATTTGCCAATGCAAGATGAAATATTCCCAGACAAAGAACATTTTGGACGCATTTTTAGAAACAATGCCATTATGAGCAGTTTGGGCATCACTCAAATTGCAGCAGTTATGGGAAGTTGCGTTGCTGGTGGCGCGTATTTACCCATTATGAGTGATGAAGCATTGATTGTTGATAAAACCGGAAGTATTTTTTTAGCAGGAAGTTATTTGGTGAAAGCTGCAATTGGCGAAACTATTGATAATGAAACTTTAGGTGGCGCAACAACACATTGCGAAATTTCGGGTGTTACTGATTACAAAGCAAAAGATGATAAAGATGCTTTAGATAAAATCAGAAATATTGTGGATAAAATTGGTGATTTTGACAAAGCTGGTTTCAATAGAATTAAAGCTGCAAAACCGCAAGAAAATCCTGATGATATTTTCGGAATTTTGCCAAAAGCAAGAAATGAACAATATGACATGCTGGAAATTATCAAACGTTTGGTTGATAATTCGGAATTTGAGCAATACAAAGAAGGCTTTGGAAAAACCATTTTAACAGGCTATGCACGCATTGATGGTTGGGCTGTTGGCATTGTTGCCAATCAACGAAAATTAGTAAAAACCAAAGGTGGTGAAATGCAATTTGGTGGCGTAATTTACAATGA
>JANQTK010000093.1:0-17824 GCA_030731695.1 Polaribacter sp. | reverse complement strand
AATTAGTAAAAACCAAAGGTGGTGAAATGCAATTTGGTGGCGTAATTTACAATGACTCTGCTGACAAAGCAACGCGTTTTATTGCCAATTGCAATCAGAAAAAGATTCCGTTGGTTTTTTTACAAGACGTTACTGGTTTTATGGTTGGTAGCAAATCCGAACATGGAGGAATCATTAAAGACGGTGCAAAAATGGTAAATGCAGTGAGTAACTCTGTAGTGCCAAAATTTACCATCATCATCGGAAATTCGTATGGCGCAGGAAATTATGCCATGTGTGGAAAAGCCTATGATCCACGTTTAATTGTGGCTTGGCCAAGTGCTGAATTAGCTGTGATGAGTGGAAATTCGGCTGCACAAGTGCTGTTACAAATAGAAACTGCATCACTAAAAAAGAAAGGCGAAACCATCACTCCTGAAAAAGAACAAGAATTATTAAACAAAATTAAATCGCGCTATGACAAGCAAATCTCTCCTTATTACGCTGCTGCACGAATTTGGACAGATGCTGTCATCAATCCTTTAGATACAAGAAAATGGATTTCAATGGGAATTCAAGCGGCTAATCATGCACCTATCGAAAAGAAATTTAACTTAGGTATTTTACAAGTTTAAAAAATAGCTGTAAATTTTTAAAACATGACTAATGTCAATTTTAGTCATTTTTTTATGGTTTATTTTTGCATAAAATTTTAAAAAATGAGTAAATCAATTTACATCACAACTATAGAATCCAATAGCGGAAAATCACTAGTTTCATTGGGTTTATTAAGAATGATGCTTAACAAATCATCAAAAGTGGGGTATTTTAGACCCATCATTAATATTGGAAATAATAGCGCTTTTGACGATCACACAAACACAGCCATCAAATATTTTAATTTAAATATCAAATATGAAGATTGCTATACTTATGAACAAAGCGAAATTGTTGCTTTATTAAGTGAGGGGAAATCTGACGAAATAATTCAAAAAATCATCAACCATTATAAAAAAATGGAAGCTGAATATGATTATGTACTCATTGAAGGTACTGATTTTTCTGGTGATGGTGGTTTTACAGAAGTGGATGTAAACTTAATGATTGCCAAAAATTTAGGTGTTCCTGTGTTGATTGTTGGTGCTGGAAATGGCAAGAAAAAACAAGATTTTATCAATACCATGCAACTAACCTACAAATCTTTTATCAAAAAAGATGTAGCTGTTATTGGATTGATTGCCAATAAAATAGAAATTGATGAACTCGATTTTATTACCCAAGAATTAAAAAAAGTTATACCTTCAGAAGTTCCAATTGATGTAATTCCAAATATCAATTTCTTAGCAAATCCAACTGTCAAAGAAGTAGTAGAAATTCTAAACGGAAAAGTACTTTTTGGAAATCAGTTTTTAGACAATTCCATTGAAAGTTTTAGCACTGGAGCCATGCAATTGCGAAATTATTTGACTCGAATCAAAGAAAATTCGTTGGTAATTACTCCTGGAGATAGAGCTGATATTATTTTGGGAGCTTTACAAGCTAATGCTTCTACGAATTATCCAAAAATCTCAGGAATAATTTTGACTGGTGATTTGCTACCTGAAGATTCTATTCTAAAATTGATTGATGGTGTGCAAGCAACTGTCCCAATTATTGCTGTTTCTGGGGGCACCTTTGATGTATCAAATAAAATCGGTGCTGTAAATCCAAAGATTTACGTATCCAATCGTAAAAAAATATTATTGGCTTTAGACACTTTTGATACGTATGTAGATATTAATAGATTGTCTAGAACCTTGTATTCATTTAGTTCTAATAAGCTGACTCCAAGCATGTTTCAGTATAATTTATTGCAAAGAGCCAAAGCTAACAGAAAACATATTGTACTACCAGAAGGTGATGACGAACGAATTTTAGAGGCTGCAGCTCGTTTGCAACTATTAAATATTGTGGATTTAACATTGTTGGGTGATGCAAAAATTATCCAACAAAAATGCGATCAAAAAGGATTGCAAATCGATTTGTCTAAAATCACGATTTTAAATCCTGAAGACTCTATTCACAATGAAAATTTCGCAAAAACATTGTTTGAAGCCCGAAAACATAAAGGAATGACAGAGACAACAGCCCTAGATCTAACGAGAGATGTTTCTTATTATGGAACATTGATGATTCATAATGGTTTGGCTGATGGAATGGTTTCTGGAGCAATTCACACCACCATGCACACCATCAAACCTGCCCTGCAAATTATCAAAACAAAACCTGGAGTTTCTGTAGTTTCATCCGTATTTTTTATGTGCTTATCAGACAGAGTTTCTGTAATGGGAGATTGTGCTGTAAATCCAAATCCGAATGCAGAAGAATTGGCAGAAATTGCAATTTCATCAGCAGCATCAGCAGAAGCTTTCGGAATTGAAGCAAAAATTGCCATGTTGTCTTATTCTTCTGGTTCATCAGGAATTGGTGAAGAGGTTGAAAAAGTTAGAAAAGCTACAGAAATTGTAAAAGCTAAGTTTCCTGAACTTAAAATTGAAGGACCAATTCAATACGATGCTGCTGTGGATATGTCTGTTGCTAAAACGAAATTACCAAATTCCGAAGTTGCAGGACAAGCATCCGTATTGATTTTCCCTGATTTGAATACAGGAAATAACACCTACAAAGCCATCCAAAGAGAAACTGGCGCTTTGGCAATTGGCCCAATGTTGCAAGGTTTAAACAAACCTGTAAACGATTTGAGCAGAGGCTGTACTGTGGATGATATTTTTAACACGGTTTTATTAACTGCTATTCAAGCAAATCAAATATAATTATGAATATTTTAGTACTAAATGCTGGCTCATCTTCTTTAAAATATCAAGTGATTGAAATGCCTTCACAACATGTTAAATGTGTAGGTTTGATTGAAAGAATTGGCATGGAAGATGCGATTTTTTCACATCAAAAAGAGGATAATAAAACGACCCAAATTACTCCTATAAAAAATCACGAAATTGGTTTACAAAAAATAGCAAGTGCTTTGTTAGATGCAAAAATTGGTGTTTTAAAATCAGTTTCTGATATTGTTGCTGTTGGTCACAGAGTGGTTCATGGTGGAAGTAAATTTAGTAAAACTGTCATTATTGATGAGGAGGTAAAAAACAACATTCGAAATTTATTTGATTTAGCACCTTTGCACAATCCTGCGAATTTAACAGGCATTGAAATTGCAGAAACTATTTTTCCTGATGCCAAACAAATTGCCATTTTTGATACTGCGTTTCATCAAACAATGCCCAGAAAAGCCTATCAATATGCTATTAAAAATGAATTTTTAGAAAAACATCATATAAGAGCTTACGGATTTCACGGCACAAGCCATAAATATGTTTCTGAAAAAGCAATTGCATATTTGGGTGAACAAAATTCCAAAAAAATCATCACTATTCACTTAGGAAATGGTTGCAGCATGACAGCCATTGAAAACGGAAAAAGTGTAGAACATTCTTTAGGTTTTGGCCCAATGAATGGATTGGTTATGGGAACTCGTGCTGGAGATATTGATCAATCTGTGATTTTTTACCTGATGAATTCTTTACATAAAACAGCATCAGAAGTCAATAATTTATTACAAAAAGAAGGTGGAATGTTGGGTTTAACAGGATTTTCTGATTTGAGAGAAATTGAAAAAGCCGCAAACAATAACGATGAAAATTGCAAAAATGCATTGGAATTAGCTAGTTATCGAATTAAAAAATACATTGGTGCGTATGCAAGTATTTTAAATGGTTTGGATGCCATTATTTTTACTGCAGGAATTGGAGAAAACTCAATATTAATGCGAAAAATAGTATGTGAAAATTTAGATTTTTTAGGAATCATTTTAGATGATGAAAAAAATCAAAAATCATCCAAAGAATTGAGAGAAATTCAAACAACAAATTCTAACGTAAAAATTATAGTCATTCCAACGAATGAAGAATTGGAAATTGCCAAACAAGCGTATCAAATTTTGATATAAAATAGACACTAATTTTAATGATTACACAAAATTTCATTTAAAACATTAGTGACTTTTTGAACAAAAATTACAACTTTTAAAAAGTATTCTTTACCAATCTGTGAAAATTCGTGTAATCCGTGTCTAAAAAATACATAACACATCAAAATGTAACTTAAAATTGGTAAAGAGCATCCTAATTTTTACATTTGCAAACATTTAAAAAAAACAAACAATACGATGGGAAGAGCATTTGAACTTAGAAAAGGACGTAAAATGAAACGTTGGTCAGCAATGGCAAAAACCTTTACCCGAATTGGGAAAGATATTGTGATGGCTGTAAAAGAAGGTGGTCCAAATGCGGAGACAAATTCTCGTTTAAGAGCCGTTATTCAAAATGCAAAGGCAGCAAATATGCCTAAAGACAATGTAGAACGTGCCATCAAAAAAGCTTCTGATAAAGATACTGCCAACTACAAAGAAACCCTTTTTGAAGGATATGCGCCTCATGGAATTGCATTGGTTATAGAAACTGCGACTGATAATAATAACAGAACTGTTGCCAACATTAGAGCGGCTTTTAATAAATGTGATGGGAACTTAGGAACCTCAGGCTCTGTGGTTTTTATGTTTGATCACGTATGTAGTTTTACTTTAAAAAGAGAAGATATTACCATAGATTTAGAAGATTTAGAATTGGAATTGATAGATTTTGAGGTTGAAGAAGTTTTTAATGACGATGAAGGGATTGTGATTTACGCTCCTTTTGAACAATTTGGGGCGTTACAAAAATATTTTGAAGACAATAATATCGAAATTTTATCCTCTGGTTTTGAGAGAATTCCGTCAACAACTACAAAATTAACGGAAGAGCAACAAGCTGATGTTGAAAAACTATTAGATCGTTTAGACGAAGATGATGATGTACAAAATGTATATCATTCTATGGAAATGTAGAAAATAATATCCTATAAAAAATAAAAAGTCGTGATTTGCATCACGACTTTTTTAATTGCTATGTAATAAAATCCCCCAATTAATTACATAATTTTTCAATTATATGCTGCAAATATAACAAACAAGTTTAAAATAGAGTTAGTAAAATTAAAAAAAAGATGCGAATTATGAATTTCACGAAAAAATAATTAAAATTTTAAATAGTCTTAACTTTTAAACTCCACTGAAACAGAAAGTTTGCCACTTCTACTCCACTCTCATTGATTCCTTTTGATGTTAACACAACAACCTGACCTTCACCTGTTTTTATAGATTTTTGAATTGCCTCTTTAATTTTATCACCATCACTACACGAAAATAAGACAGTTCCTGTTGCTTTTTTCAAAAAGTTCCCTTCTTGATGTGTTACCAGCATAGATACTTTTTTGTTAGAATTTCTGATTTCTTGCATCACTAAAACACCTGTACTCATTTCTGCTGCCATTCCTTGAGCTGCCCAAAACATACTTTGAAAAGGATTTTGGTTCAACCATTGATGTTTTATTTTCACAACACACAATGAATTATCTAAAAAAGTAACACGCATTCCAGACAACCAACCCAATGGAAGTTTAAAAAACATAAAACGATTGATATTTTTGGGTGTAATTTTCATAGATATCATAAATAAAGTGCCAAACGAAAGTAGTAATTTTTCAGAAATAACTTGTCAAAAATATACTATTTGAACAGTAAAACAACCTAATGTCCAAAATTTTAAAAAAGCTATAAATGTTAATAAATTGTTAATTTTTGGTACTATGTATTGCACAATACCTTTTTTAAAACATATATTTGCATAAGAAAGTATTATACCAATTTAAATCATGAGAAAAAACAACGACAACACAAACGCTTTTTTAATTCACATTTGTGGATTTGCAGGGTATTTGTATCCTTTTGGAAGCATCATAACACCATTAATTGCTTGGCAAACGCTAAAAAACAGAAGTGCATTTTTAGATGAACAAGGAAAAGAAGCTGTGAATTTTAACATCAGTTTTGCACTTTACAAGCTAATTCTTTCATCGTTTTATGTACCATTTGCATTGGGAACGTTTTTTAAAAACATCAATAATAATAGTAGCTTTGAATGGTTTGAATTCAATTTTGACCTTGACTCAAATAGTTTATTTGGATTTTTAGGTTTTGGATCAGTCATGGGTTTGATTATGATTATTAGAGCAGTTTTAATAATTATGGCGGCATTAAAAGCAAAAGAAGGAGAAAATTACAAATATCCATTGACCATAAAATTTATAAAATAAACCACTATATATGAAGATTGAAAACGCAAAAGCACAAATGCGAAAAGGGGTTTTAGAACTATGCATTTTAGCCATTTTAAAAAATGGTGATGCTTATACTTCCGAAATACTCTCAGGGCTAAAAAGTGCAGAGATGATTGTGGTTGAAGGCACCATTTATCCGTTATTGACTCGATTAAAAAACGCAGGATTATTAACCTATAGATGGGAAGAATCAACCTCAGGACCACCAAGAAAATATTACGTTTTAACAGAAAACGGAGGCATGTTTTTAAAAGAATTAGACAAAACATGGATAAATTTAGTAAACGCTGTAAACCAAATAATTAGTAAAAAACCAACTACCAATGAATAAGACAATCAACATAAATTTAGGCGGATTTTTCTTTCATATTGATGAAACTGCCTACCTGAAACTAAAACGTTATTTAGAATCAATTGCTAAATCATTAAGCGACGATCCTCAAGGAAAAAACGAAATTATTGCTGATATTGAAGCAAGAATTAGTGAACTTTTATCCGAAAAAATTACGGATGCAAGACAAGTTGTAAATGACCAAGATATTGAAGATATCATTAAAATAATGGGACAACCTGAAGATTATGCTGATGCTGATGATACTTTTAGCGAAAAAAGTTATTCGTATCAAAGTACTTCATCATCAACCAAAAAATTATTTAGAGATGGTGAGGATAAATTTTTAGGTGGTGTTGCTTCAGGATTGGCACATTACCTTGATATAGATACGATTTGGGTACGTTTAGGATTTATTGCTTTCACCATTTTTGGCGGATTTGGATTTTTATTATACATCATCCTTTGGATTTTATTACCAGAAGCAAAAACCACTGCTGAAAAATTGCAAATGGAAGGAACTCCTGTAAATATTGATAATATTGAGAAAAAAATACGTGAAGAATTTAATAATGTCTCTGAAAATTTAAAAGATGCAGCCAGTAAAGCTTCTGATAAAATAAAAGAAGGAGCCTCTGAAATTTCTGAAAAAATCAATAAAAGTTTTTCGGGAAAGGCTCAAAAAAATAACGGTTTACAAGATTTTATAAATACACTTGCCACAATTATTCAAACTATTTTTAAGATCGTTGGAAAATTTATTGGCATCTTCATCATATTTATTGCTGCAACTGTTATTTTATCTCTAATCATTGGAGGGTTTTCTATTGGAAGTTTAGAATGGTTGCAGGTTGATGGAAATTATATTCATTATCCACCATTCTTTTATGATTCAACAATGCCAAAATGGTTGTTAATGACTTTTGGTTTTTTATTAGTTGGAATTCCATTTTTAATGTTCTTTATTTTAGGATTGAGAATGTTATCTAGCAACGTAAAAAAGTTGAACAAAGCAGCATCTTTAACCATACTTGGTATTTGGTTGATATCGTTACTAGGATTTATTTTCGCAGGTTTAGATTATGCAAGTTCACATGCTTCTTACGGAGAAATTTCAGAAAAAAATTCGATTGCAATCACTGCAAATGATACACTTACAGTGAAAATGAAAAATGATGATAGTATTTTTTACAGAAGTAATTTAAGAAGAAGTACGCACAAAGAAGAAGTTGAAATTGCTGGAAAAAAAATGGCATATTCTAATTTTGTTAAGGTAGATGTAAAAAAAAGCACCTCTGATGAAAGCTATTTTTTAATCACAAAAAGCTCAAGAGGAAAAAATAAAATGAATGCAAAATCGAATGCAAAAGAAATAAAATATCATTTTAATGTAGATAACAATACCTTGACTTTAGATGCTTATTATATTTCTGAATTTAAAAATATTTGGAAAGATGAAGAAATAGAAGTAACCATTTTTTTACCCAAAGACACCTATATATTCTTTGATAACAGCACTAAAAACTTTTTATTCGACGTTGAAAATGAAACTGAAATTTATGATAAAGACATGACAAATCATCATTTTATAATGACTGATGCTACTTTAAAATGTACAGATTGCGAAACTCCTTTAGAGGAAAAAAAGGATGATACAATCAAAAATAAAGAAGTAACTCTTTAATACAATTCAGTTTTAAAAATCAACAGTTCAGTAACTATTATTAAAAAATAAATGATTATTAAAAGACCTTTGAACCAACAAATTAAAAACAAAATATCATGAAATCAATCTTCAAAAAAACGCTTTCTTTATTGCTAATTACCCTGCTTTTAAGCTCATGTGGTGTAGAAATGTTTAACGGAATTAATGGAAACAGAAACGTTGTTACCAAAAATAGAACAACAGCTGCTGAATTCTCAAAAATAAAAGTGAGCAATGGCTTGGATGTAGAAATCTTTCAAGGTGATGAAAACAAAATCATTTTAGAAGCAGACGAAAATTTGCACGATATTATTTTTACAGAAGTTGAAAATGGAGTTTTAAAAATTTATTCTGAAAAAAATATCTGGAATGCTGAAGCAAAAAAGGTGTTAGTTACTGTAAAAAATCTAAATGAAATTAATGCAACAAGTGGTGCATATATTAAAAACGATGGCACTTTTAAATCAGATACATTGTTAGTTATTGCAACAAGTGGTGCAGATATCAATTTTAATGTCAAAGGCAATTCACTTACCACTGTTGCCACAAGTGGCGCTGATTTAAAAATTTCTGGATACACAAATAGCCACAATGCAACAGCAACAAGTGGAGCATCTATCAAAGCATCTTCTTTAGAAAGTGAAGATGTTACTGCAACTGTAACAAGTGGCGCTGATATTGATGTTTTTGCATCAGAAAGTATCAATGCAACAGCCACAAGTGGTGGTGATATTGATTATGTTGGAAACCCAAAAAAAGCGACAAATAAAACAACTTCTGGTGGAAGTGTTTCTAAAAAATAATAGTCAATAAAAAATCAATCAACCAAAATATTCGTTTTCTTGAGATTTTTACAATTTCAAGAAAACGATAAATTCAACGACCCAATTATTTATGAACTCATTTTTAGCACCTTTCAAAGATTCCATATTACTTAAAATAATCATAGCGATCATTGCATTTTTGTATTCTTTTATCATGAATGCACAAGTTGAAAAATCTACTGATTTATTTAAAACACTGGCAGCAAAAGACAGTATTCTTTTCGAGAGAACTTTTAACAACTGTGAAATTGAAAAATTGGATCCAATAATTGCTGATAATTTTGAGTTTTATCATGATGTAGTTGGAATTCAAAATAAAGAAATGTTCGTAAATGCCATAAAAAACAACATTTGTAAAAATCCTGGAAACATGAAAAGAAACTTGGTTTCTGAGAGTTTAGAAGTATTTCCTTTAAAAAATAATGGAGTGCTTTATGGGGCAATTCAAACAGGCAAACACACGTTTCAAGAAAAGCAAAATGGTATTTTTACAACGGTAGGAATTGCCAATTTTACACACCTTTGGATTTTAGAAAACAATCAATGGAAACTAAAAAGAGTATTGAGCTACAACCATTTGCCCTACTCTGAATAGCGTTTTATTGTAAAAATACTAATACTTGGTTTTATTAGTTTACTTGGTAAGTCGTCGTTTTGCAAAAAACGGCGCTTACTTTTTTGTCAAAAACTCCTCAATATCAGCAATATGATGCTGCAAAGCTTGATTGGAAATATGGATTTCTTTGATCAATAATGCCAAAGAAAGGATTAATAAAATCAGTGCTAATCCAAAAATATACTCAGCAAAAAGATGTTCATCCACATAAATTAAAAACATTGTTAGCACACACAAAAGCAAACTCGAAATTCCGAAAATTTGCATCCATTTTGTAAGTTGCAAACGCTTTTTTAAATTTTGAATTTGTCGCAATAACGAATCATTTTTCTTTTCTAAATACTTATCATGTAAATTTCTGATGACAGCTGCATACGCCAAAAAACGATTTGTATATGCCAACATGATCAATGAAATCGCAGAAAATAACAAAGCAGGTGTGGTTAAAGTAAGTGTTTCCATGTGCCAAAATTAGTGATTATTTTATCAAATCGTCACTTGTTTTTTTTATGTATTTTTGAATCATGAAAAAATACATGTACTTTTTTATCCTAACTTTTACAATCGGAATTTCTGCTCAAAAAAAGCATAAAGATTTTGTGTACCTAAAAGATGTTGATGCAAGCATCCAAACAGAACTTCGTTATTTTTCCAATCAAAATTTTATTGGAAAACCCATTGATGGATATCAAAAAGATTGTGTAATCCTAACCATACAAGCAGGGGAAGCTTTAAAAAAAATACAAACAATCTTGAAAAAAGAAGGCTTCAGTTTGAAAGTTTTTGATGCTTACAGACCTCAACAAGCTGTCAATCATTTTGTAAGATGGGCAAAAGTATTGAATGACACGCTAATGAAAACGGCATATTATCCAAAAGTGCCAAAACCGCAATTGTTTAATCTTGGATATATTGCATCGAAATCGGGTCATACAAGAGGAAGTACAGTTGATATTACTTTGGTAAATATCAAGACAGGTAAAGAAGTTGACATGGGAAGTGCGTATGATTTTTTTGGAGAAGAATCTCATCCATTTTATAAAAAAATCACCAAAAAGCAACAAGAAAACAGGCTGTTTTTAAGAAAGATAATGATAGAAAACGGATTTATTCCTTATGATAATGAATGGTGGCATTTTACATTGAAAAACGAACCTTTTCCTGATACTTATTTCAATTTTCTAATTGAATAAAGTTTTAACAGTATTTAAACTTAGTCTTAAAAATTAGGCATTATTTTTGTGTTTCATTGAGAAACAATTCCTTATGACACAATCATTTTTCAGATTTATAACGATTTTACTATTTTTATTTGTTACATCATTGACATTTTCACAAGTGGATGGAAAAAATGGAAATGAATCAGGGGAAAAGAAAAAAGTAGTCATTTTAAACAATTCTAAAGAAGTTAAAAAACCTGAAGCTATTGAATTAAATGGTGAAAACGGATTTAAAAAAGCATATGAAAAAGAACAAGAAAAACTCAAAAAACAACAAGACGAAGACCTCAGCAAAAAGGGAATTTTAACCCAAGCAAAATTGAATGAGGAGCGTTTTTTAAAATCATTCCAAAAAATAAATGGTCAGTATATCATCCCAAAAATCGACCAAGATTTAGGAAGTTTTAGAACCACATCTCAAAGTGTAAACATTATTTGCAGAGATTATCAATATCCTGATGGGGATAGAGTTACCATTTTTGTAAACGATATTCCTGTTATTTACAACATTTTATTGCAAGAAAGTTGGCAAAAATTCAATATTCCGTTAGAGGTTGGTATCAACAAAATTCATATTTTAGCGTTGAATCAAGGGACTTCTGGTCCAAATACTGCCGCTTTTAAAGTTTTCAACGATGCAGGAATGCTGATTTCTTCAAACGAATGGAATTTAGCAACGGGAGCAAAAGCAACGTTAATCATCGCAAAAGACAAATAAAAATCCATCGAAATCGTTTGCGAGAAAAATCCCAAAATCAAGTTTTTTTATTGTTTATAAAACCGCTATTTTTGTAATTCGATTTTAAAAATACTATTTTTTAATTTACACTATTTTCAACAATATTAAGAATGAAAAAAATCACCAAACAAACCTATTTAGATTGGTACAAAGACATGCTTTTTTGGCGCAAATTCGAAGATAAATTAGCTTCAGTTTACATCCAACAAAAAGTAAGAGGTTTCTTGCATTTATACAATGGTCAAGAAGCTATTTTAGCAGGCGCATTGCATGCTATGGATTTGTCAAAAGACAAGATGATTACTGCTTACAGAAATCATGTTCAACCGATTGGAATGGGTGAAGATCCTAAAAAAGTAATGGCTGAATTGTATGGAAAAGTAACAGGAACATCCAAAGGAATGGGTGGTTCAATGCATATTTTTTCAAAAGAATTTGGTTTTTATGGTGGTCATGGAATTGTTGGTGGTCAAATTCCGTTAGGTGCTGGACTTGCTTTTGCAGACAAATACAAAGGAAGCGATGCAGTAACTTTAACTTGTTTTGGTGATGGAGCCGCAAGACAAGGCTCTCTTCATGAGGCTTTTAACTTAGCCATGTTATGGAAATTACCTGTTATTTTTATTTGTGAAAATAATGGATATGCTATGGGAACTTCTGTGGAAAGAACTGCAAACCATGGTGATATTTGGAAACTTGGTTTGGGTTATGAAATGCCTTGTGGGCCTGTAGATGCAATGAATCCAATAAAAGTTGCTGAAGCTGTTGATGAAGCTATTCAAAGAGCAAGACGCGGTGATGGACCTACTTTTTTAGAAATGAAAACCTACAGATATAGAGGTCATTCAATGTCTGATGCACAACATTATAGAACAAAAGACGAAGTTGAAGAGTACAAAAAAATAGATCCTATCACACAAATTTTGGATGTGATTATTGAAAATAAATACGCAACTGACGAAGAAATTGCTGCAATTGATAAGCAAGTGAAAGATATGGTTGCTGAATGTGAAAAGTTTGCTGAAGAATCTCCATATCCTGAAATACAACAAATGTATGATATGGTGTATGAACAAGAAAATTATCCTTTTATAAGTTAAGATATGGCTACAGTTATAAATATGCCCAGATTGAGTGACACCATGGAAGAAGGTGTTGTTGCAAAATGGTTAAAAAAAGTGGGAGACAAAGTTGAAGAAGGTGATATTTTAGCCGAAATCGAAACAGACAAAGCAACCATGGAATTTGAATCTTTCCATGAAGGAACGTTGTTACATATTGGTATACAAGAGGGCGAAACCTCTCCTGTTGATCAATTATTAGCCATTATTGGTGAAGAAGGTGAAGACATTTCTGCGCTGTTAAGTGGAAAAACAGAAGCTCCAAAAAAAGAAGTTGCTGAAGCGCCTAAAGCGGAACCAACTACAGAAGTTGCTGAAAAAACACCAGCTAAAACAGCTGCAATTCCTGAGGGAGTTCAAGTGATTACCATGCCACGTTTGAGTGATACCATGACAGATGGAACTGTGGCTTCATGGCTTAAAAAAGTGGGTGATAACGTTGAAGAAGGTGATATTTTAGCTGAAATTGAAACTGACAAAGCAACCATGGAGTTCGAATCTTTTTATGAAGGAACCCTACTACACATTGGTGTTCAAGAAGGTGAAACTACGCCTGTTGATAGCTTATTAGCCATTATTGGTCCTGCTGGAACAGATGTTTCTGCAATTATTTCTGGAAATATTACTGCTAGTTCAGCTGCAACATCAGAAAAAACGGAAGAAAAAACAGTAGAAAAAGAAGTAGAAGTTTCAAAATCGGAAAGTACACATTCAACTTCTAATACTTCAAACGGACGTATTTTTGCATCGCCTTTGGCTAAAAAAATCGCTTCTGACAAAGGAATTAATTTATCTGATGTAAATGGTTCTGGAGAAAATGGGAGAATCATCAAAAAAGATATTGAAAATTATACACCTGCTGCGAAACCTGCTGAAGTTGTAAAACAAGAAAAAGCTGCTGCACCAGTGATGAATTTTGTTGCCAATGGCGAAGAAAGTTCTGAAGAAGTGAAGAACTCTCAAATGCGTAAAGCAATTGCAAAATCGTTAGGAAACTCTAAGTTCTCTGCACCTGATTTCAGTTTAAATATTGAAGTTGATATGGACAATGCCATGGCTTCACGTTCAGTAATCAATGAAATTCCAGATACCAAAGTATCTTTTAATGATATGGTTGTAAAAGCTTGTGCAATGGCGTTACAAAAACATCCACAAGTAAATACTTCTTGGACAGACAATAATACTGTCTATCACAAACACATTCACGTAGGTGTTGCTGTGGCTGTTGAAGATGGTTTGTTAGTACCAGTAATTAAACATACCAATATGTTGAGTTTAACTCAAATTGGAGCAGCTGTAAGAGATTTAGCAGGAAAAGCTAGAAACAAAAAAATAGCGCCAGCAGAAATGCAAGGAAGCACGTTTACGGTTTCTAACTTGGGAATGTTTGGTATTGATAATTTTACATCAATTATCAATCAGCCAAATTCAGCTATTTTATCTGTAGGTGCCATTGTTGAAAAACCAGTGGTTAAAAACGGACAAATTGTGGTTGGAAACACCATGAAATTGACATTAACTTGTGACCACAGAACTGTTGATGGCGCAGTTGGAGCTCAATTTTTACAAACATTAAAAACATTTATTGAGAATCCTGTGACCATGTTGGCATAGTTTTCCAAAATATTTACAATAAAAAAAGCTCGATTTGAAATTTCAAATCGAGCTTTTTTGTTGATTAATATGATTATTATACTTTTTCCATTGTTGTTTTCGTTGAAATTTTCATTTCATTTCCTTGAACTGAAATTGTCATATTAATTTCAGATTTTTTAGATAACCCTTTTTTACTATCAATCTCAGCCATTCCATTAATAGTGCCCTCACCTAAACCGCTTACTGTTCCTGTAATATCCAAAAATACAGTATCATTTTCTATTTTTGATACCATATAATTTGTAACCATTTTCATTCCTTGATCTTCAGTTTCATTTGACCAAGTTGAACCCACAGAAACCTTTTCTTTCGGAAAAATTATACTCCCTGATTTATTAAACTGATCCATTCCTTGAAAAGCAGGTTCCACTCTTGTAGATAACAACTCCCCTTGTTTATTCATTTTAGTATAAATAATCGCTTTCAGCATTGGATCAAGTTGTTGCTTCATCATTTTACCCATTGGCTCTAAATCTTCTTCTTTGGCAGATGAATCATAACTCATAGTCATTCCACCTTGAAGCATGTCCATAGACATATTTGAAATTTTTGACTCCACTGAAATTGTATCAGTATTCACATTAGCAATAAACATGTTTGTAGTCATTTTCATATTCACTCCTCCCTGCGCGCCCATGTTATTTATTGTTTCAACAATAACCACATACTTGTCACCAGAATTGTAATTAGTTCTTAACAAAACAGATTTTTGTGCTTGTAAACACAATGAGGCAAATACAAATAATAAGGTAATAATTCTTTTCATCTTTTTTAAATTTAATTTTTACAAATATATATTTTAATGGGGAAAATTCATCCCTTCATTGAAAGGAATAATAAAAAAAACTTGGCCTGAAATTTAAAGTTTTTGTCTTTTTTGTTCAAATAACCAATCATACAAAGCATCTTGATGAAAAAGACGCTCAACACTTCCATGATTGCCTCCTTCTATGATTGTAAAAGTAACTTTTGCATTTTTATCACATTTTTGAATAGCATCCACCACTTTTTTAGATTCAGAAATAGGAACCACAAAATCTTTATCTCCATGTTGAATCCAAAGTGGAATTGTGGCTAAAGTACACCCATCTTTTACATTTCCACCACCACAAATAGCAACAGCTGCTGTAATTTTATCTGCATATTTTCCAGCAAAATGAAGTGTTCCATAACCTCCCAAACTCATTCCACAAACATAAATTCGAGCTGCATCCGTATTATAGTTTTTTTGAACATATTCTAAGATTTCCAAAACTTTATCAGGATTCCAACTTCCTTTTGCCAATTGAGGAGCCACTACAATAGCAGGAATTTTTCGTCCTTTTTCCATGGCTTTAAGCACTCCATATCTTTTTACTCGATTCAAATCTGTACCTGAAAGACTTCTTCCATGCAGAAATATCAAAATGGGTTGTTTCTCCGTTTTTTCAGTTTCTGGAACTTGAATCCAAAAAGGATACGTTGTTTCGTTAGTAATCGTTTTCAATTGCGAATAACTGAAAGAAAAAATACCCAAAAAGAAAATGGTAAAAAAATGAGTTGATTTCATTTTGCTAGAGTGGATTTAAAAAAGCGGTTGTGAAAGTACAAAAAAGGGAGTTGAATTGAAGATTGTATTGCAAAAAATAAAATGGGGATTTTTCCTATTGGTTTTTTGGATGAAATATGCGAACTTCATAACCCGATAGCGGTTTTGCACCTTAAATCAATTAACTATCACTTTTTAATAAATATTCACGTCTAACTACTTTGATGTAAATTTATATACATCAAAAACATTTGATTATCACTTTTTTAAAAATATGATTGTCAAACTACTTTGACGTTAATTGATGTATATCAAAAACATTTGATTATCATATATTGCAATATTTTAACATCAAATTCATTTTGTGTAAATATTTTACAATATATTTACATCAAAATTAGATATTATGGATTTTAAAAATTCTGTACACTACCATTATGACAAATTTCCTCCCAAAAATTTAAATTATGGGATAATTGTCCATTCATTGTTAAAGGCAACAGACGCATTAGCACGATATGACCAAATGCTTAAAAACATGCATAATAGTGAAATTTTATTGGCTCCTTTAAGAAATCAAGAAGCAGTGATTTCATCAAGAATGGAGGGAACAATAAGTACAATGGATGAAATACTGAAGTTTGAAGCCGATAGCGAAAATGATACTGAAGAAGCAAAAAATGTTCGCTCTGAAGTTTTTGAAACAATTTTATATCAAAGAGCGCTTTTAAATGCCCAAAAAGCAATGAAGGATGGTTATCCATTATCTCAACACTTAATTAAAACATTACATCAACAACTACTTTCCTTTGGAAGAGGAGCTCAAAAATCACCAGGGAAATACAAAACTGAACAAAACTATTTAGCGGATAAAATAAAACAGAAAGTATTATTTACACCTATAAGCCCAGAAAAATTGAATGACGGATTAGAACAGTTATTTACATATATTAACGAAAGTTCAGACCCGATTTTGATAAAAACTGCTTTAATGCATCTCGAATTTGAAGCACTTCATCCTTTTCAAGATGGAAATGGAAGAATTGGGCGCATGCTAATTACGCTACTTTTATGGTCTTCAGGAGCAATCTCAGAACCTCATTTTTATATAAGTGGTTATATGGAAGAACATAAAGACAAATATATTGATACTATGAGAAATGTGTCACAAAATAATAATTGGGAATCATGGTGTATCTTCTTTTTAAATGCAATAGAAAAACAAGCAATTCGAAATTTAGAAATTGCGGAAAGTATAAAGAGTTTATATGAAGAAATGAAACCAGTGTTTTCAGACACTTTATCATCAAAATGGAGTGTTAATGCGTTGGATTATATTTTTACAAACCCAATTTTTAGAAACAACAGATTCACTTCAAAGAGTGGAATACCAGGACCAACAGCAGCTAGATTTACTAGAATATTATTAGATAAAGAACTACTAAGAACAATAGAGGAATCTTCTGGTAGAAGACCTGCATTATACTCTTTTGAACCATTATTAAAACTAGTTCGAGTATAAAAAATTAGATGAATTAAAAATTTTACACCTATTCAAAAAAACGCTTGGAAAATCCAAGCGTTTTATCATTTTATAAAAATAGTATCTTTTAAAAATCCTGATTCACATCCCAAGATTCTAAAATATCTTTTAAAGTACTGATAAACATTCCACCCAAAGCACCATTCACTAATCTGTGATCATACGAATGTGACACAAACATTTTTTGTCTGATGCCAATAAAATCACCATCAGGAGTTTCAATAACAGTAGGCATTCTTCTAATCGCACCCAAAGCCAAAATAGCTACTTGTGGTTGATTAATGATTAGAGT
>JANQTK010000092.1:4716-6046 GCA_030731695.1 Polaribacter sp. | reverse complement strand
ATCCATCAAAAAAAGAAAAAATTATAGACGTGAATTATCCAAAAACTACAAAAATACCAATCGTTGATACCCTTTTTGGAACCGAAATTGTAGATAATTATCGTTGGTTAGAAGATGATAAAAGCACTGAAACCGAAGCTTGGGTTAAGGCCCAAAACGAAGTTACTTTCAATTATTTAAAGAATATTCCTTATAGAGAGGCGCTTAAAAATAGGTTGTCTGAATTATGGAATTATGAAAAAGTGGGAACGCCTTTTAAAGAAGGAGATTACACGTATTTTTATAAAAATGATGGACTTCAAAATCAATCTGTAGTTTACAGACAAAAAGATAATGGTGAACCAGAAGTGTTTTTAGACCCAAATACTTTTTCGGAAGATGGCTCAACTTCTTTGAGTAGTTTAAACTTTTCAGAAGACGGAAAAACAGCAGCATATTCAATTTCTGAAGGTGGATCTGATTGGAGAAAAGTAATTATTATCGATGTTGAAACAAAAAAAGTAAAAGAAGACACCTTAGTTGATGTGAAATTTTCAGGAATTTCTTGGTACAAAAACGAAGGATTTTTCTATTCAAGTTACGACAAGCCAAAAGGAAGTGAATTATCAGCAAAAACGGATCAGCACAAATTGTATTATCACAAATTGGGAACTTCCCAAAAAAATGATGTCATCATATTTGGTGAAAAAATATCAGAAAAACACAGATATGTTGGAGGAACTGTCACTGAAGATAATGCGTATTTGGTAATTACTGCTGCGATTTCAACTTCTGGCAACAAATTGTTTATCAAAGATTTATCAAATCCTAAAAGTGAATTAATTACAATTTTAAACGACACAAATAGTGATACTTACGTGCTTGAAAACAGTGGAACTACGTTGTATTTACAAACCAATTTAAATGCCCCAAATCAAAAAGTTGTAACAGTTGATTTTTCAAATCCTACTCCAGAAAATTGGAAAGATTTTATTCCAGAAACTGAAAATGTTTTGAATTGTTCATCAGGCGCAGGCTACTTATTTGCAGATTATATGGTAGATGCTGTCACTAAAATTTTTCAATATGATTTTAATGGAAAATTAATTCGCGAAGTGAAATTGCCTGGAGTTGGTTCTGCTGGCGGTTTTGGAGGTAAAAAAGAAGCTAAGGAAATTTATTTTTCATTTACAAATTACAACACACCAAGTTCATCATTCAAATTCAATCCAAAAACTGGAACCTATGAATTGTATTGGAAACCAGCCATCGATTTTGATGCCAATGACTATGAAAGTAAACAAGTTTTTTATTCCTCTAAAGATGGTACAAAAATTCCAATGATGATTAC
>JANQTK010000092.1:2970-4616 GCA_030731695.1 Polaribacter sp. | reverse complement strand
TACACTTCTTCTGATTATTTAGCCATCAGTGGTGGTTCAAACGGAGGATTATTAGTGGGCGCAACCATGACACAAAGACCTGATTTAATGAAAGTTGCATTGCCTGCAGTTGGTGTTTTA
The DNA here is from genome assembly GCA_030731695.1 of Polaribacter sp. Taxonomy (GTDB): domain Bacteria; phylum Bacteroidota; class Bacteroidia; order Flavobacteriales; family Flavobacteriaceae; genus Polaribacter. Next base: position 4,496 of record JANQTK010000092.1, on the reverse strand, counting down.
GACATGTTGCGCTATCATACATTTACAGCAGGTGCAGGTTGGGCTTATGATTACGGAACTGCTGAAGATAGTAAAGAAATGTTGGATTATTTAAAAGGATACTCTCCAGTGCATAATGTAAAAGAAGGTTTAAAATATCCTGCAACGTTGGTAACAACAGGTGATCATGATGATAGAGTAGTTCCTGCGCATAGTTTTAAATTTGCAGCAGAATTGCAAGAAAAACAAACAGGAAACAATCCAACTTTGATTCGAATTGAAACCAATGCAGGACATGGAGCTGGAAAACCTGTTTCGAAAATTATTGAGGAAAATGCTGACGTTTTTGGATTTATATTCTTCAATATGGGTTTTGAGCAATTGCCAAATCCGCCAAAAAGTAAATTGAAAAGTTAATTTTCTACAACTTTATTGTATTAATAATGCCATAATAATCATCTGTAATTTAGCTACATTTGTTGTAAATTACAGATGATTTATGTTTTTTAAATTAACACTTTAATACAAGTGAAAACCAATATTCCTGCTTTTAAAAAATTTCTGTTTGTTTCACGTTGGGGCGAAACTTTAGATATCGTAAACACTATTAAATCCGAAGGTCATGAAGTTAAGTTTTATATTGACGACAAATCTTCAAAAGAAATAGGGTACGGTTTTGTTGACAAAGTTACTCGTTGGGAAAAACATGTTGATTGGGCTGATATTATTGTGTTTGATTATACGGGTTATGGAAAAATTGCAACTGAACTAAGGGCCAAAGGAAAAATAGTTTTTGGAGGAACAGCATATACTGATTTGCTAGAATTGGATAGAAACTTTGGACAAGCAGAACTCCAAAAACACAAAATAAAAGTGATTCCTTCAAAAGAATTTACATCATTTAACGATGCTATAAAATATATTGAACAACACCCAAATTCTTACGTTTTAAAACCTTGTGGCGAAACCCAAGAACTCAAACAATTATTATTTGTTGGTAGTGATGACGAAGGTTTAGATGTAATTCGTGTTTTAAAAGCCTATGAAAAATCTTGGGGAAATGATTTTGGAAATTTTCAATTGCAACGAAAAGTAAAAGGTGTTGAAATTTCTGTTGCAGCGTTTTTCAACGGAAAAGAATTTTTATATCCACTGAACATTACTTTCGAGCATAAAAAATTGTTTCCAAAAGAATTGGGCGTTTCAACTGGCGAAATGGGAACAAGTATGTTTTGGACAAAAGATTCTCCTATTTTTAATGCAACTTTGTTAAAGTTTCAAAATACGCTTGCCAAACACGGATTTGTAGGTCACATTGATATCAACTGTATTGTAAACGGAAATGGCATTTATCCGTTAGAATTTACATCGAGATTTGGTTATCCACAGATTTTAATTCAAAGAGCAGGAATCAATGAGCCAATTGGCGATTTGTTATACAAAATTGCTTCAGGCGAAAATTTTAAAATTAATACCAAAAAAGGATTTCAAGTGGGCGCTTTCATTGTGGTTCCACCATTTCCTTATGATGACAAAAAAACGTTCGA
>JANQTK010000092.1:0-2870 GCA_030731695.1 Polaribacter sp. | reverse complement strand
GATTGGAAAGAAGCAATTTTGCCTTTTTGGAATGATTTAAAATCAACCACAAACGGCTATATTTTGGAAGAAAATAGTCAAATCATTGCTGGAGGTTTGGTTTTTTCAACATGCCCTCCTGATATGAAATATGCTGAAAAAGAAGCTGAATTTTGGTTTCAAAATGGATATTTATATGTGGGATTTATTTATGTTATTCCCGAAAAAAGAGGTCAAAATCTGGGTAGTTTTTGGCTACAAAATCTTAAAAAAACACATCCAAATCAAAAATATTGGCTCACCATTGAAGATTTAAGTCTTCACGCATTTTATGTTAAAAACGGATTTAAAAAAATGAAATTACTTCAAAATGATGGTCATGAAGAAGTGATTTATATTTTCGAGAATTGATTAATTACTTTTCCTCTCTATTCCAATTTTTGCAAATACTATGTAAAACGAACTAATTTAATGAAATTTAAAAGCATAAAAAAGCCTCACATTTCTGTGAAACTTTTTTTTCATTTGTTTTCAAGGTAGATTATAGTAAAAACACCGCGTAAAGAAATAAAAATTGTCCTTACTTAAATTCGATTTGTTTTTAAATTTAGTTATGTGCAAATTTATATATGGTTCTAAACATTTTGTTTAGGATGCTTGTAGTCAAAACTAAAAAAGGGAAAAAACAAGCAAAGAAAATCATGACATTTAATCCGTCAAATAGTGTTTCTATGTGAGACATTTCTACTAAATATTTTCCTGATGCATTTAAACCTATTAAACAGATTAAAACTATTAAGAGCTGTTTTAAATAATTTGTTTTCATAATTGGGGGGTATTGAATTATTTACACTGTAAAATTAAAAGGTTTTCAGATAATTAAAAAAGAAAACAGGATTCACTTAGCAGTTGATTTTTTAATGAGATAAGTGTATGGCTTTGAGGAATAAGTGGTTGACTTATTTTAAATAAATGAGAATTTATATAAATTTAGTGATGAAATTTACCGTTTATTAGTATAAAATATTCCTACTTAATTAATTTGCCTTTTACTTTTGAATTTTTTTAATTCAGAAAAATAAAGAATCCCGTTTTTCAAGAAATACAGAATTGTTAAACTTAATTTCAAAGAAAAATCTAAATTCTACTTCAGATTATATTCAATAAGTTATTTTAAAATAAAAATATTATAGTTCTGCTTAAATAATTAAACCTCATAATAAAATACAACGAGATAAATTGATTATATTTTATTGTATGTAAATTAAAGTCAAAGGTGCTATATACTTTGCTTCTAAAAATCTATTGATAAGAAATTCGATTAACTGATCTAAAGGCTTTGCATACTAGCGCAAAACTGACAAATAAAAACGGAAAAAAACATGTAAAGAAAATCATAACATTTAATGCATCAAACAAGGTTTCAATGTAAGACATCTTTACTAAATAGTTACCTGAAGAGTATAAACCGATTGAACAGATTAAAACGATTAAAAACTGTTTTATAAGAGTTGTTTTCATAAACGGGGGAATTTTTAAAAACTTTCGGTAAAACTAATTGTTTTACCAATACCAATCAGAAAAAGAAATGCTTAGTTCGCAAGTGGATATTTTTTTGAATAAGTGTGTGATTTTAAAGAATAAGTGGTAAAGTTTTTAAATAAAACTGAATAATTGTCATAAAAACACTCGAAATAATCAAAATAAAAAAGAGAAACTCTTTCGAATTTCTCTTTTTTGTTGTTTTTGTGGTCCCACCTGGGCTCGAACCAGGGACCACCTGATTATGAGTCAGGTGCTCTAACCAACTGAGCTATAGGACCTAGAATTGGTGTGCAAATGTACTATTTATTTTAAATTATTTACAAATAAAATAGCATAATTATTAGACAGTTCTGTTCATCAACCACAACCCAAAATTTTTCAATTTCTCTTTGTCTACCTCAGAAATGGTCATTTCTTGCAATGTTTCAAATGCTTTTTCTGTAAAAGATTCTATTTCATTTTTAATCAAAAGAGGAATGTCATACAATTCAAAAATTCGGGTAACTTCATTGATTTTAAATGAATTGTCTTCCATTTTTTGATTGTAAAAAAATTGCAGCTTTTGTTGGTCTTTTTTGTCCGCTAATTGTAATGCTTTCAGATATAAATATGTTTTTTTGTTCTCAATAATATCGCCTGCAATCTGTTTTCCAAAGGTTTCTGGATCGCCAAAAGTGTCTAAATAATCATCTTGCAATTGAAAAGCCAATCCTAAATTCAAACCAAAATCATAAATTAAATCGGCATTTTTTGAATGTGTTTCAGAAACGATTGCACCCATTTTTAAAGCTGCAGCCACTAAAACCGAGGTTTTTAAACGAATCATTTCAATATATTCATCAATAGTAACATCATTTCTAGTTTCAAAATCAACATCCAATTGTTGTCCATCACAAACTTCTAAAGCTGTTTTACTAAACAATTTTGCCAATTCATGAAAAATTGCTGGTTCATAATTTTCAAAAAATTGATATGCCAAAATCAGCATAGCATCTCCTGAAAGAATTCCTGTGTTTAAATTCCATTTTTCATGCACCGTTTTTTTACCTCTTCGTAAAGGAGCTTCATCCATAATATCATCATGAATCAAGGTGAAATTATGAAAAACCTCTACTGCAAGTGCTGCTGGCAAAGCCTTTTTATAGTCTGATGAAAATATATCAGCAGCCATTAAAGTGAGAATAGGTCGCATTCTTTTGCCTCCTAATTGTAAAATATAGTCTATGGGTTCGTATAAATTTTTAGGTTCTCGAACCCAATTTTTCGAATCTAAATACGCTAAAAAAGCCTGTTGATATTGTAAAATGTCCAAAATTGAAATTTTTTGTAAAAATAAGGTAAAGAAT
>JANQTK010000091.1 GCA_030731695.1 Polaribacter sp. | reverse complement strand
TTAATCTAAATCCTGAAACTTCTTTCTTCCTAAAATAAAATATTGCCAAACAATACTAATATGGATGAAATATGTTTGTTTTTTAGATAATTTTCTTCTTTTTTTAAGGAATAATGGCAAGTTTTTATAAAAACTTACATGTGCTTTCAATATGGCAAATGTGTGAATTGGTCTTAATTCTAATAAAAACTTAATACCTGCAATTCCATCCAAAATCAATCTTGATAAAACCACGATTAAAAACCATTTTTTAGGCACATTTTTCACCACATTTAGCAAGCTATTTCTAAAATTCAAATAGGTTTTATGTGGATTTGTTTCTTGTAAAGTTGCGCCACCAATATGAAAAACAGTAGATGTTCCCACATATTTGATATCATAACCTAAATTATTTGTTCTCCAGCACAAATCAATTTCTTCTTGATGCGCAAAATAATTCTCATCAAAACCTTCTAATTGATGATAAACTTCAGCACGAATAAAAAAACAAGCACCTGAAGCCCAAAATATTTCAGTAGTATCATCAAATTGATGGGTATCTTTTTCTAAGGAATTAAACACACGTCCTCTGCAATAAGGATATCCAAAAAAATCAATAAAACCACCTCCAGCTCCAGCATATTCAAAGCTAGTTTTTTCTTTATAATCTAAAATTTTAGGTTGAATAATGGCTACATTTTTGTCTTTTTCAAAAACATCAAGCACAGGAGAAAGCCAGTTTTCAGTAACTTCAACATCCGAATTGATTAAGCAATAAATATCAGCTTCAACAGATTGCAAAGCATCATTATAGCCTTTTGCATATCCACCATTTACGGCGTTTTCGATGATATTTACTGAAGGATAATACTTTTTAATATATGCAATAGAATCGTCAGTTGAAGCATTATCTGCTACAAATATTTCAGCTTTTTCAGAACTAAAATGAACAATGGAAGGAAGGAATGTTTCCAGTAGTTTTTTTCCATTCCAATTTAATATGACGATTGCTATTTTCACAGAGTGCGAATTTACATTTTAAAAATGAGTTTCGTTATAAAGTTTTCTTAATAAAATCAGGAAGTTCTTGTAAGAAAATATAGGTTTCATTTTCAAAATCCATCTGACAGTAAAAATGGTCTAAACCATTCGTTACAAAAAGATAATTTGCCTTAATTTTTAAGTTATATCGCGCAATTTGATCAAAAGTTTCTTGTGTAATTTTTACAGAAGGAGCCTTACATTCCACCATAATTTCAGGATTCCCAAAAGTGTTAAAAATGATGATGTCAGTTCTCTTTTTTAAACTATTTATTAGGAATTGTTTTTCAACAGAAATCAAAGAAATTGGATATTTTTTTTCTTCCAATAAAAAATAGGCAACATGCTGACGAACCCATTCTTCAGGAGTTAAAACCACATATTTTTTTCGGAATTTATCAAAAATAAGCGTCTTATTTTCCTTACTTTTGAGTTTGAACGAATAGGATGGAAGATTGAGTTTTTGCATCAATCAAAAGTAATAAAATGAATGAAATTAACGACATTGTAGCTGATATAAAAAGGAAAATTCTGAAACCGATTTATTTTTTGATGGGTGAAGAATCGTATTATATTGATCAGATTTCTGATTTTATTGAAAAAACCGTCTTGGATGAGTCTGAAAAAGGTTTCAATCAGCAAGTGATGTATGGAAGAGATGTAACCATTGAAGATATCATTGCTGCTGCAAAACGGTATCCAATGATGGCAGAAAGGCAGGTAATTATTGTAAAAGAAGCGCAAGATTTGAGCAAAACAATCGAAAAATTAACTTCATATGCAGAAAATCCACAACCTACCACTGTTTTAGTATTCAATTACAAATACAAAACATTGGATAAACGAAAAAAATTATACAAAGAGATTGCCAAATCTGGATTGATTTATGACAGTAAAAAATTGTATGAAAATCAAGTTTCAGATTGGATTCGAAGAATCTTAAGTGGAAAAAAATATCAAATCGAACCAAAAGCTGCATTGATGTTGGTTGAATTTTTAGGAACAGATTTGAGTAAAATATCCAATGAATTGAACAAATTGACGATTATTTTACCTGAAGGAACTATCATCAATGACAAACATATTGAGGAGAATATTGGGATTTCAAAGGATTTTAACAATTTTGAATTGCGAAAAGCAATAGGAGAGAAGAACGTATTAAAATCGAACAGAATCATCAATTATTTTGCTGAAAATCCTAAGAATAATCCGTTGGTTATGACCATTTCATTGCTAAATAGTTTTTTCACACAATTGCTTTTTTTTCATGGTTTGCAGGACAAATCAAAAAAATCGGTAGCTTCTGCATTGGGAATCAATCCTTATTTTGTAGATGAATATTTTTTAGCAGCAAGAAATTATCCAATCCAAAAAGTAACAAGTGTGCTGTCGTTTTTGAGAGACGCTGATATGAAAAGCAAAGGTGTAGGAGCCAATCAAAAAGAGGGTGATATTTTAAAAGAATTGTTATTTAAGATTTTGCATTAAATAAATTTACAAAATTAAAAAAGCAGCTACTAATTGTGTAAAATTGGTAGCTGCTTTTTCTTTGATGTATGTATAATTTTAATTACTATACATTTTATCGTATAAATCTTTATAAATATTTTTGATTACCTCACGTTTCATTTTCATTGTAGGTGTTAATTCGCCACCGTCAATTGACCATTCTTTGGCAGTCAATTCAAAACGTTTAATTTGCTCCCATTTTCCAAAACGCTCATTGCAAGTATCAATAGCATGCTGAATTTCTTGAATTACTTTTGGATTTTCAATCAAATCTTTATTTGAAGAAAATGAAATGTGATGTTCTTTTGCCCAATCTTTTAAATACTCAAAATTAGGTTGAATAATTGCAGCAGGCATTTTTTCGCCTTCACCAACAACCATGATTTGTTCTATAAATAACGATTGTTTTAATTCGCCTTCTAATAATGGCGGAACTACATATTTTCCTCCAGATGTTTTGAACATTTCTTTAGTTCTCCCCGTAATTTTTAAGAAACCATCTTTGTCTATTTCACCTTTGTCACCTGTATGAAAATAGCCATCTTTCATTACTTCTGCAGTTTTTTCAGGATCTTTGTAATAACCTTGCATTACATTATGTCCTTTTACTAAGATTTCGCCAGTTTCAGCAATTTTTACTTCAATTCCCTCAATAATTCGTCCCACAGTTCCAACTCTAAATCCACCATTATTTTGATCATTTACCGAAACAACAGGAGAAGTCTCTGTCAAACCATAGCCTTCCATGATAGGCATCCCTGCTGCTGCAAAAACTCTTGTCAATCTTGGTTGTAAAGCAGCACTTCCAGAAACCATTAGTTTTAAATTTCCACCTAAAGCAGCTTGCCATTTAGAAAAAATTAGTTTTCTAGCAAGTCCTAATTGTTTTTCATACCACCAACCATTGGCTCCATAAGGTTCGTATTTTAGACCTAAATCCAATGCCCAAAAGAATAATTTCTTTTTGATTCCTGTTAAATCTTCTCCTTTTAAAACGATTTTGTCATAGATTTTTTCATACAATCTTGGAACAGCAGTCATCACATCTGGTTTTACTTCCTGAGCGTTTTCAGATAATTTTTCGATGGTTTCAGCAAAATAAATATCCACACCACAATATTGATATAAATATAAAATCATGCGCTCGAAAATATGACATACTGGTAAAAAACTCAACGCTTTTGAATTTCCATATTCTAACGGAACTCTTTTTTTAGAACACAATACATTCTGCACAATATTATCATGCGTAAGCATAACCCCTTTTGGTTTTCCTGTAGTTCCAGAAGTGTATATAATTGTTGCTAAATCTGTCGCTTTTACTTCGTTTTTTATATCTTCAACTTCTTTTTGATTACTATCATCTTTTCCGGATTCTAGCACTTCTTTCCAACTTTTCTCTCCAGTGATATCATCAAAAGTAAAAATGCCTTTCAATTGCGTGTTTCCCTTAATCTGATTGATTTTTTCAATCACAGTACTATCAGAAACAAAACAGTAAATAGATTCTGAGTGATTGAGAACGTATTCGTAATCTTCTTTAGAAATTGTAGGATAAATTGGCACAGTTTGCGCACCCAATTGTAAAGCAGCGATATCACAGATATTCCATTCAGTTCTATTAGTGGTTGAAATAATGGCGATTTTGTCATTGGGTTTAATTCCCAATTTCAACAAACCTCTACTCAATTGATTGGATAAATCTACATATTCTTTGGATGAAATAGAATTCCATTTTCCTTCATATTTTGTAGAAAATGCATTTTTAAGGTTATACGTTTCAAGTTGAAAATAAGGGATATCAAATAATCTACTAATTTCTGTTTGCATATAGTTCATTTTGTGGAATGCCAAAGTAATAAATTTACATCGTTTTTGCAAATACTTATGAAACTAGTTGTTATTTTATGAATTATATATTTTTTGCACTAAGTTTTTATATTTTTCTTGGATTACTTTTCGTTTCATTTTCATGGTGGGTGTTAAATGACCAGCTTCAATTGTCCATTCATCTGGAGTGATTTCAAATTTTTTGATTTGTTCCCACTTGCCGAATTTTTGATTGTAAAAATCAATTTCTTTTTGAATTCGTTTGAGAAGTTTTTTGTCAGTTGTAACATCAGCAATTGAATATTCATGACGTTTTGCCCATTTTTGAATGAATTCGAAATTTGGTTGAATCAATGCTGCAGGCATTTTTTCAGATTCGCCAATAACCATAATTTGTTCGATAAATCGCGATTGTTTAAACTCACTTTCAAGTGCTGCAGGCGCAATATATTTTCCGCCAGAAGTTTTGAAAATTTCTTTTTTTCGGTCTGTAATTTTTAAAAATCCTTCCGCATCAATAATTCCAATGTCGCCTGTATGTAAATATCCATCAATAATAGTTTCACTTGTCAATTCGGGATTTTTGTAATAGCCCAACATTACATTTTTTCCTTTGATTAAAATTTCGCCATCTTCAGCAATTTTTACTTCCACATTTTCTAATGGTTTTCCAACGGTACCAATTTTAAATCCGTTGTTTTTTAATTCATTTAAAGTTCCTGCTGGTGAGGATTCTGTCAATCCATAACCTTCAAAAATAGTCATTCCAGCAGCTGTAAAAACTCTGATTAATCGTTCTTGCAAAGGCGCACTTCCCGAAATCATAAATTGTAAATTCCCACCCAAAGCTTCTTGCCATTTAGAGAAAATCAGTTTTTTGGCAATATTCAATTGAAAATGATAAAATGCGCCATTTTTTTGATACGGCTCAAATTTTTCAGCAACTTGAATCGCCCAAAAGAAGAGCCTTTTTTTGATGCCAGACAATTGGCTACCTTTATCAACTATTTTATCAAAAATCTTTTCTAATAATCTAGGAACTACTGCCAAATAATGAGGTTTTACTTCTTTGATGGTTTCGCCAATAGTTTCCATACTTTCTGCAAAGTAAATTTCAAAACCCATAAATTGGTTGTAATAAGATGCAGCTCTTTCAAAAATGTGACAAATAGGCAAGTAGCTAATAATTCTATTTTCACCTTGATGTAAATCGATTCTTTGCGCTGTTTTTAATACGGTAAAAATAATATTTTCATGCGTTAACATCACGCCTTTTGGAGTTCCTGTTGTTCCTGACGTGTAAATAATTGTGGCTAAATCTGAAGGTTTTACTGCATTTTTTAATGCTGAAATTTCATCAAGAAAATCGCTAGAAGTTCCAATTTTTAAAAATGAATTCCAATCATAATCAGTGTTTATATTTTGAAGAGAGAATACTTTTTTAAGTTGCGTTTTGTCTTGAATGGAAATTACTTTTTGATACAAATCATTGTCAGAAACAAAACAATATTTTGCATCAGAATGGTTTAAAATATACTCATAATCTTTTTCGGATAAAGTAGCATATAAAGGCACATTTTGAGCACCAATTTGCAAAATTCCAATGTCTAAAATATGCCAATTTGGGTTGTTATTTGTACTAATTACTGCAATTTTATCAGAAGGTTGTATGCCTAATTTCAATAATGAGCTACTAACTTTATG
>JANQTK010000090.1 GCA_030731695.1 Polaribacter sp. | reverse complement strand
ATGGTGCAAATATGAATGCGCAAGTTGGATTGACAAATCCTGCAACAATTGGTGCGGATGTTTGTCATTTAAACTTACACAAAACCTTTGCAATTCCTCATGGAGGTGGAGGTCCTGGAGTGGGTCCAATTTGTGTTGCGCCACAATTAGTTCCGTTTTTACCTACAAATCCTATGATTGCAACTGGAGGTGAACAAGCAATTACTGCAATTTCTGCAGCACCTTGGGGATCTGCTTTGGCGTGTTTAATTTCTTATGGATACATCAAAATGCTTGGATTTAGCGGAATTACAAATGCAACTAAAAACGCTATTTTAAACGCAAATTATATCAAAGTCCGTTTGCAAGGACATTATGATACCTTATACACAGGTGAAAAAGGACGTGCTGCTCACGAAATGATTATTGATTGTAGAGATTTTAAACAAAACGGAATTGAAGTTGTTGACATCGCAAAAAGATTGATGGATTATGGTTTTCATGCCCCAACAGTTTCATTCCCAGTTGCAGGAACTATGATGATTGAACCTACAGAATCTGAAAGTTTGGCTGAATTAGATCGTTTTTGTGATGCCATGATTTCCATCAGAAAAGAGATTGATGCTGCTAACAAAGAGGATGAAAATAATCCATTGAAAAATGCACCACATACACAAGCAATGCTAACATCGGATGAATGGAACTTACCATATTCAAGAAAACAAGCTGCTTTTCCTTTAGAGTATATTGCTGACAATAAATTTTGGCCAACAGTAAGAAGAGTTGATGATGCGTATGGAGACAGAAATTTAATTTGCTCTTGCAATCCTATTGAAGATTACATATAACATTTAAAATCTATAAAAATAAAAACCACTTTTTAAGAAAGTGGTTTTTTTATGCATAAAAAAACCTCAACAAAATTGTTGAGGTTTTATATTTCTTAAATTCAGAAAAATTATTTACTGAATTTTGAGTATTTGTTTTTAAACTTGTCAATACGTCCTGCTGTATCAACCAATTTAGATTTACCAGTGTAAAATGGATGAGAAGTTCTTGAAATCTCTAATTTTACTAAAGGATACTCAACACCATCAACTTCTAAAGTTTCTTTTGTGTCAACTGTTGAACGCGTTAAAAAAATGTCTTCGTTAGACATGTCTTTAAAAACTACCATTCTATAATTTTCTGGATGAATTCCTTTTTTCATTTTATAATATTTTAA
>JANQTK010000089.1:2566-6091 GCA_030731695.1 Polaribacter sp. | reverse complement strand
CCAGAAGAATATTACAATTCAGTACCTGGCAGATTAGAAGCTTTTAGTCACGAATTAAGAGAAGATATCGAAAAATTAAAAGCATTAGGCATTATGATTGATGCTGATGAAGAGGGTTATTTGTTACAAATTTTCACAAAACCTGTTGAAGATAGGCCTACTTTATTTTTCGAAATCATTCAAAGAATGGGAGCGAAAGGTTTTGGCGCAGGAAACTTTAAAGCCTTGTTTGAATCGATTGAAAGAGAACAAGCAAAAAGAGGAACGCTTTAAGATTCAATATTTTATATTTAAAATTCAAAGTTTTTTACTTAATAAAATTAATCCTGCAAGTCCTTTATGATTTTGCAGGTTTTTTTATAATTTAACAACATAAGCTCTATAATCAAACTTTATTCAACTTGATACTTTTCTGTTATCTTTGCTGAGATATCATCAATCAAAAAAATGAATAGAGAAGAAATTCTAAAAGCAATTGAAGAAAAATACAACGAATTAGGCGTTCCTGTTGATGCTATGTTAGAAGGTTTGTTGTGGAGCACACCTATCACTTATTGGGATTATATCCAAACAGATGCTTTGCTAGGATTGCAAACACCAAGAACTACTCAACCTGATGAAATGGTATTTATCATGTATCATCAAGTCAATGAATTGTTGTTTAAAATGGTGTTATGGGAAATTGATCAAGTAGCAAAATCTACTGAGATTTCTGCGGATAAATTCACGATGCATTTACAAAGAATCAGTCGTTATTTTGATATGTTATGTAGTTCTTTTTCGGTAATGGCTGATGGAATGGAGCCTGAGCAATATTTAAAATTCAGAAATACGTTAACTCCTGCAAGTGGATTTCAATCAGCGCAATATCGTAAAATAGAATTTGCTTCTACAGAACTCATCAACTTAATTGATGCACGTTATAGAGAAACTATTGATAGAAATTCCTCTTTTAAGAATGCTTACAATCATTTGTATTGGCAAGCTGCAGGAAAAAATTATACCACTGGTCAAAAATCAACCTTATTAAATCTTTTTGAGAAAAAATATATGGGAGATTTTATTGATTTTATGGAAGACTATAATGACATTAATTTATCGCTAAAATTTAAACAACTTCCAGTTAAAGTGCAGCAAAATGAAAGTTTGATCAAAGCAATGCGTCATTATGATTACACCGTAAATGTAAAATGGGTGATGGCACATTACAATGCAGCAGCAAAATATTTAGGCGGAAATGACAAAGATTTAGAAGCAACAGGAGGCAGCAGTTGGCGCAAATACATGCATCCAAAATACCAACGTAGAATTTTTTATCCCTATTTGTGGAGTGAAGATGAATTAAAAAACTGGGGAACCTTTTAAATTTTAATAAATTGTAAAATAGTCATTATCAAAATTTATTGTTAATGACTTTTTTGTTTTTGGAATGGTAATTGTCATTCCTTTTTTATATGTTTGATTCCAATATGAAAAAGTATTTATTTATAGTCGCATTTCTTTCACTTTTGACAACTCAAGGTCAAGAACAAAAACCCGCTTTTAAAAGTGGGGAGTGGCTTCGTTATAAAATGAGTTACAGCGGTTTTTTAAGAGCTGGAACTGCCATCTTAGAATTAGAAGAAAAAGAATTTCAAGGAAAAAAAGTATTTCATACCAAAGGAACTGGTTGGACATCAGGAATGATTAAATGGTTTTTTGAAGTAGATGATTTTTATGAATCATATTTTGATAAAGAAAACATTAAGCCTTTTGTTTTTAAAAGAAAAATTTACGAAGGAGGCTACAAAAAACACACAATTACTACTTTTAATTATGATGTAAAAAAAGCCTATGTTCAAGATTTTACACTTCAAAAAGACACATCAGTGGCATTTGTCAAAGTTCAAGATATGCTTTCTTCTTTTTATTATTTGAGAAGTTTAGATATTTCGAAAATTAAACCAGGAGATGAAATAAAATTAGACATGTTTTTTGACGATGAAACATTTCCTTTTAGATTGAAGTTTTTAGGAAAACAATCACTCAGAACTCATGTTGGAAAAATAGAAGCCTTGGTTTTTAGGCCTTATGTACTATCAGGAAGAGTTTTTAAAGAACAGGAAAGTGTGACTATTTGGATATCAAATGACGCCAATAAAATTCCCTTAAAACTTAAAGCTGATTTAAGAGTAGGTTCATTAACAGCTGAATTGGAAGATTATAGAGGTTTGGCAAATCCTTTTTTAAAATAGCTTTTAAAACTTTAACAAATCTGTTATAACATCTTATGGCTATTGGTTTTTATAAATCAATTTTATTTGTACTTTTGAAAAATTATCAAAAAAGTAACAAATTCTTGAAAAAAGTACTGTATTTACTTGTTTTTATTCTTTCAATTTCGTCTTGTAAAAAAGAAGAAAAACAAGAAGTTGAACCTCAAAAAGAAAAAAAATCCGAAATTCGATTTGGCTATAAATTAGATGATTACAATGTAATTCAAGACACCATTAAAAATGGAGAAAGCTTTGGAGTTATTCTTGACAGACATCATGTTTTATATCCTCAAATTAATGATATTGCTACATCTGTAAAAGAAGTTTTTGATGTTACTAAAGTAAAAGCTGGAAAACCATACACTATTTTAACAAGTAAGGATTCTCTTCAAAAAGCACAGGTTTTTATTTATAAACATGGAAATGGTAAGGCCACAGTACTAGATTTTAAAGACTCAATCATCACAGCAAAGCTTCATCAAAAACCTATAAAAATTGTCGAAAAAATTGCAACTGGTGTTATCAATTATAATCTTTCAGTAACCATGGATAGTTTGGGATTGAAACCAAGTTTAACGTGGGAAGTTGCAGATATTTATGCATGGACATTAGATTTTTACAGATTGCAAAAAGGAGATTCTTTTAAATTTGTATACGAAGAAAAATTCATTGATGATACCATTCATGCTGGTTATGGAAAGATAAAATCTGCAGTTTTTAAACACAATGGAAAGAAATTATATGCGTTCCGTTTTTTAGCAGATTCAATCAATGGTAAAGCAGAATATTACAACGAACTTGGAAACATGTTGCGAAGTCAGTTTTTGAAAGCACCAATTAAATTCCAATACCGAATTTCATCAAAATACAATTTGAACAGAAGAATTGCCCTGTATGGAAACATTGCAAGACCTCACAAAGGGACTGATTTTGCTGCAAATTACAATACTCCAATCATCGCAACCGCAAGTGGTACAGTTATAGAATCCGCTATGAAAGGTGGTAATGGAAATTATGTAAAAATAAAACACAACAGTACGTACACTACTCAATATTTGCATATGAGTAAACGAAAAGCAAAAGTTGGGGAATATGTAAGGCAAGGTGATGTAATTGGTTATGTTGGTATGACAGGAAATACTTCAGGGCCACATGTTTGTTATCGTTTTTGGAAATTTGGACAACAAGTAGACCCTTTACGCGAAAAATTACCAACGGCACAACCTATAGATAAAAGTGTAAAGCCAAGATTTTTAAAGTTTATTGCGCC
>JANQTK010000089.1:0-2466 GCA_030731695.1 Polaribacter sp. | reverse complement strand
CGTTAGCCAAAGAAGTCGGATTAAAAGAAGCTATTGAAAGTCAATTTTCAGGAGAAATAATCAACGTTACTGAAAATAGAGCAGTATTGCATACAGCTTTACGCAGCAATTCTGATGAACCAATTTTGGTTGACGGAAAAAACATCAAACCTCAAATACAATCCGCTTTAAGAAAAATTAAATCTTTTAGCAATAAAGTGATTTCTGGAAAATGGAAAGGCTATACAGGAAAATCAATTACTGATATTGTAAATATTGGAATTGGTGGATCAGATTTAGGTCCTGATATGATTGTAGAATCTTTAAAATTCTATAAAAATCAACTAAATACGCACTTTGTATCAAATGTTGATGGTGATCATGTTTCTGAAATTATCAAGAAACTGAATCCAGAAACTACACTTTTTGTGATTGTTTCCAAAACATTTACCACGCAAGAAACACTTTCAAATGCTGAAACCATTAAAAATTGGTTTTTAAAATCGGCTACTATTTTTGATATTCCAAAGCATTTTGTGGCAGTTTCTACCAATTTAGAGGCAATTGACAATTTCGGAATTTCTAAAGAAAATGTTTTCCCTATGTGGGATTGGGTTGGAGGTCGTTTTTCTTTATGGTCAGCAGTAGGTTTATCTATTAGTTTGTCTGTTGGTTTTGATAATTACAAAGCCCTTTTAGATGGAGCAGAGGAAATGGATTTGCATTTCAGAAATGAGGATTTCGAACAAAACATTCCAGTTTTATTGGCTTTAATTAGTATTTGGTATAATAATTTTTATAAAGCTGAAACGGAGGCTGTTTTACCATATTCTCAATATTTATCTAAACTTCCAGCGTATTTACAACAAGCCATTATGGAAAGTAATGGAAAAGGTGTGGATAGAAATGGCGATAAAATTGACTATCAAACAGGCACTATTGTTTGGGGAAGCACAGGTACCAATATGCAACACGCCTTTATGCAATTAGTGCATCAAGGAACAAAACTAATACCCACAGATTTTATTGGATATAAAGAATCTTTGTGCGGATTAAAAGATCATCATAAAAAATTAATGGCCAACTTTTATGGTCAAATGGATGCTTTGGCTTTTGGTAAAACAGCAGAAGAAGTGCACTTGGAATTAAAATCTTCGGGGAAAGAGGATAAAATCGCAACATTATTACCTTTCAAAGTTTTTGAAGGAAATAGACCAAGCAACGCCATTCTTTTTGACAAACTTACACCAAAGTCTTTGGGTAAATTAGTCGCTTTATACGAGCATAAAATTTTTACTCAAGGAATTTTATGGAATATTTATAGTTATGATCAATTTGGGGTTGAATTAGGGAAAGAAATGGCAAACAAGTTGTTGAAAAATCAATAAATATTCCTTTCTTCTTACAACAAAATAAAATTTAATGAATTCCTAAAAATTTGTTAATAAACCTGTTTATAAGTAAGTAGTTGATTATTAGCTGATAATATGGTTTTTCTTTAGTTTTGGTTGTCTTAATTTCTTGTTAAAACTTAACATTAAATTAACATTGCAATACTTCAAAAGCATGAATTTTGCGACAAATTAAAACAACTTAAAATTAAACAATGAAAAATTTTAAAAATGTATTATTTGTAGCTTTGTTTTTAATAACAGCTACAGTTTTAGGACAAACTAAAATTTCAGGAATTATTGTTGACGAAACAAATCAACCTTTACCTGGAGCAAGTATCTTAGAAAAAGGAACTAAAAACGGAACAGAAACAAATTTTGACGGAAAATTTACTTTAGAGGCAAAATCTAAATCTGGAGTTTTAGTAATCTCTTATATTGGATACAAATCAAGAGAAGTTGCCTTCAATTCATCAAATGCGAATGTTGGTACTTTAAAATTAAGAGTTGATGAAAACTCTTTAGAAGAAGTAGTAATTATCGGAAAAGGAGTAATCGATTTATCAGGAGGTAGAACTACTCCTGTAGCAGTGTCAACTATTAAAGCTGCAGAAATTCAAAAAAAGATTGGAACTCAAGACGTTACTATGGCGCTTGTAAATACTCCATCTATTTATGTATCAGGTCAAGCAGGGGGTTTTGGAGATTCTAGAATTTCTGTTCGTGGTTTTGATCAAACAAACACAGCATTCTTATTAAACGGACAACCAATCAATGGTATGGAAGATGGTAGAATGTATTGGTCTAACTGGTCTGGAGTAAATGATATTGCTAGTGCAGTTCAAATCCAAAGAGGTTTAGGAGCATCTAAATTGGCAATCTCTTCAGTGGGAGGTACAATGAACTTTGTAACTAAAACTACTGATAAAGAAGAAGGAGGATCTTTTTATGTTGGAACTGCAAATGACAGTTACATCAAAACTACTGCAATGTATAACACAGGAGTTAGCAAAAGTGGTTGGGGAACTAGCGTAATGTTATCTCACTGGCAAGGAAATGGTTATAATAACGGAACAAGAGGTCAAGGTCAAACTTA
>JANQTK010000088.1 GCA_030731695.1 Polaribacter sp. | reverse complement strand
CCACCATTATAACGCAAATCAACAATCAATTCATCAATATTTTGTGTTTTAAAATTGGCAAAAGCTACATTTAATTGTGCGTCAAAAGAACTTGCAAACTGATTGTACAATAGATAACCAATTTTTTTAGTTCCTTCAGTAATTACTTTTGAAATAGCAATTGGATTTTCTTGCAATTGAGCTTTATTTAAAGAAACTGAAACTCCATTAGAAGTAGGATTTCCGTTATTATAATTGGCAAAACCAATGGTATAATTGGGTGAATCGTTGAACAATAAGTTTCCAAAATTAGTATCAGTAAGTTGTGTTCCGTTGACAGTTGTAAAAATCATTCCTCTTTGAATGCCTTTGGTTGCTGCATCTGAATTTGGTAACACATATCGTACATAACAAAAAATATTTGTATTGGAATTGACATATCTCACCAACCCAAATTCCATTCCGCTATTCAACGTAATTCCTTGAAAAGAATTTTCTAATGCCACATAATCATCTACTATTACCGAAAAACGGTCTGTCAATTCAGGTTGAAAGCGCAAACTTTCAAAAACAGTTTCAGGAGATGAAAATCCTCTGAAATAAGTATATAATTCCCCCAAATTTCCGAAACGATTATCTGCTAAAGCGGGCACATCTTCTTGCCACAAATAATAGGTATTCATTCCTTTCCAAATAAAATGATTGATTTCATCAGCAGTGGTTGCATCAATGTCAATTCCGTCATTTTTTTCGCAAGAAACTAAAAAAAGAGCGATAGATAGTAGGAGGGAAGTAGTGAAATTTTTCATGATATTTTTATAGATTTTTTATACTTATGAAATCAATCAAATATACTAAAAAAAATAGTTGAATTGTTTTCAAAATAATAGTCGTTTTTGGTGAAAAACTTTACGAAACTAAATTAGGAAACATTTTTTAAAAATAAATATCTTTGAAAAGTGTAAGAAATTATAATTTTATAAAGCTACCATCATGAAAAAGTGCTTGTTATTCTCTCTCTTTTTTCCAATTTTTATTTTTGCGCAACTCAATGAAAGTGATACTTTAAAGATAAAAGGTCAATTGTCTTTGACAGGTTTTTGGCAAGGTGGCAATGTACAAACTGTTATTTTTAGAGCAAAGGCTGAAGGAAGTGTGGAAGCGTTTAAAAATACGGTTTTCAAAACAAGCAATTCGTATGTGTATCAAGAATTTGGAAAAGTAAAAGCAGATGAAGACA
>JANQTK010000087.1:2422-6177 GCA_030731695.1 Polaribacter sp. | reverse complement strand
TTGGTTACATTAAATTGATCGTTAATATATACTTTTGCAAAAAAGCCATGAACGCCAAGTGTAAGATTATCTGCTTTAAATTCATATGGTGCAGTAGTATCTTCACCTAATTTTGTACTTCCATCATAAAATTCAACTTTGGTAACACCATTTCCAGTAACTGTTGCTGATAAGTTTACACTTCCGTTTGGAAACGCTTGTGTAAAATCTGATGATAATACGCCAGTAGCATCAATATCTCTATTTGTGCGCATTTGATTTGCAGGAACAGTTAATTGAAATCCATCAGAAAAAGTAACTACAATTTCAGTATCTGAATAATTATGAGCCACATACGTTTTTACACCATTTTGTTTAAAAACACTTGCAATAGGATAATTTGCTGTAATTGTTGCATCTATAACACCCATTGCATTAACAGAATGTAACCAATGATAAGTTTGCGCATCAGAAATACCAAATTTTAAATTTCTTTCAGGATATGCATTGTATAAGTTTACTGCTTCTTGCGGATTCACCATTGATAAAAATTTCCAATACGTATCATGCCATAAATTGTCATTATTTTGCCTGCTCAAAACTCCTGTATTAGAAGCCATTTCGTTCCAAAGTTTTTGTGCATAGGCTTGATTATGTCCTAAATAAAAAGAACCCCCATGAATAGGATACAATTCTATTCCGTAAGAAGCTGCAATATCAGATGTCCAAAAAGTACCATTATCATAGGAATTTCCCCAAACTCTTGATACTAAACTGTATTGTTGGTTAGCTTGAAAATTACGATCATACATATCAAACCAATATTCTTCAACCGCAGTTTGCTCAGTGGTATAAATATAAATTCCTAAATCTCTGATGGTGTTGTTTTTTGTAATAGTTCCCCAGTGAATTAAAGAGGATGCAAATTGCATACTCTCTGAAGTTGATTCTTGGTCATTTCCTTGAGGAAAAGTAGCAAATCCGTTTGCCCAACTATGACCTGCATACGGACTAAAGTTTCTTAAAAATGGAAATTGTGTATCATTTCTGTCAGAAGAAGCAGCATCACGAATTAAAATATTAATCATATCACCCCATTTTGAAGCCCAACCAGGTTCAAACTGTTCCATAAAAGCAGCTGCATGAATAAAATATCCCCAGTGAAAATGGTGGTCATTGATGTTAGTATCTTGTCCATGACCTGATGGATATCCTAACATTGCTGACCATGTATTATTGTAATAAAAAAGAAAAGCAACTTCACCTGATTCGTGAGTTAACCAATCTTCTAAACGTTCTTTTACAGTTCCAATCATTTTATTTCTTGCTTCAATATCACCTGTTTGATCTGCAATTCTTGCAGTTTGAATTAAACGATTCATTACCTGTCCTTCATTATAAGAGTCTGTCCAAGTTGCTAATCCATCATTTTCTATTTGTGAAATTTTATCATCTAAAACTGAAGGGCTAAAAGTGTTGCTGTAATTTGCTAAATAAGGAACTGTTGGTAAAATTCCTTTAAATGTATTTTCAACAATAAAACTATTGCCTTCTAACATTTTTAATTGACCTCTTACAGAGCTGTAATTATAGGTATTTGGGATTGGTGAACTCGATGCTAAATTAAACCATTGATGAGGTAATAAACCTAATAGCATGTTTGAATTTGATCCTTCTTTTACATCAGTAGTTACCGTAAAAGTAGTGGTTACTTTTGAAGTGGTCTCATTATAACTCCAAGCTGTTGTGGTATTTGATGGAAAAACATAAGCATATTTTTTGAAATCTTGGGCTACAGTGCTAACATTACTTGTATTTTGTGGCAACATTGCCATTGACCAATAAGTTTTTCCATTTAAAGTTGAAGTATATATATTTCCTGATTTTAACCAAGTACTTCCTGAAGGTGCATAAAAAACAAAATCAGCTCCAGCTGAAGCGTTTTCAATTGTTAATATCTCATTATTAACAGTAGCTGTCCCTAAATTTACTTTGATAGACACAACATCATCTGCATCTTTCTCAAAATATAAGAAAGGCATACCTATACCAGATGTTACATTCATCTCATGAGTACTATCTTTCCAGTTCATGGTTACTGTCCAATCTGAATAATCAGAAACAGTAGTTTTAGTTGTATTTAATCCTGTAACACCAACTTCAATTGGTTTAGAATCACCAATAACTCCCCAAGGAATGTAAGTAACAATTAAACCTGTATTGGTGGTTTTCATGGTCATTGGATAATTGAATAGATTATCTGCATGATTTTCTTTTACCAATTTTGACCACCAATCATTGGTTGGAACTGGCTTGCCTAGGGCATTTCCACTTAATTGAGGTGTTCCTGATGGAAAACCATTTCTTCCTGCAGCATCTGAACCAGGAAAAGTGTTTGTATAACTAGCATTACCAACTTGTGTGGTTTGAGAAAAAAGATTGATTGAAAATACTAAAATTAGTAATTGAAAGATTGTGTAGATTTTTGTAAAACGCATGAAATATTATTTTTTGGCTAAACTAATCCTTTACTTTATAAAATTCGGGAAAATGACCAATACAAAAACAATACACGAAATTATTAGGGTATTAAAACGTCCGGAAAAAGGGATAAAAAAATCCATTGTTTATAAACAATGGATTTATAAAATTTATTAGTAAAAAGTATTATTCGAATTTAGTATCAAATTTCAAATAATCTAAAAACTCTCTTTTGGTATCTTTTTCTTTGAATTTACCTCCAAATTCAGCAGTAATAGTACTGCTTTCAATATCTTTAATTCCTCTAGAATTTACGCATAAATGCTTGGCGTCAATTACGCAAGCTACATCTTGTGTACCCAAAGCTTCCTGCATAGCTTGCACCACTTGCATTGTTAAACGCTCTTGTACTTGTGGTCTTTTCGCAAAATATTCTACAATTCGATTCATTTTTGATAATCCAATCACTCTTCCATTAGAAATATATGCCACATGTGCACGTCCTATAATGGGCAATAAATGGTGTTCGCAAGTTGAATACACTACAATGTTTTTTTCAACCAACATTTCGCCATAATTATAGTTGTTTTCAAAGGTTGAAGGTTTTGGTTTATTTTTAGGGTTTAATCCCATAAATAACTCATTTACAAAGGCTTTTGCTACTCTTTTTGGAGTTCCTTGCAAACTGTCATCTGTTAAATCCATGCCTAAAGTAAGTAAAATATCTTTTACGCTTTCTTGGATTTTTTCTATTTTTTCTTGGTCAGAAAGTTCAAATGCATCAGCTCTCAATGGAGTTTTAGCTGAAGTTCCTATATGATTTTCTCCTATTTCGTTGATGGTTTCGTCGTTCATGTTGGTTTGTAATTCAAACATTGTATTCCTTATTAATCTGCAAATTTACTGCTTTATTTGTTTTCTACAGCATCAAATAATTCATTCAAATTTAGGATTTGTTGCTCACCAGAAACCATATTTTTCAATGTATAGATTTGTTGTTGCACTTCTTCTGAACCTACAATTACTACAAATGGAATTTCGCGTTTGTCAGCATACGCGAATTGTTTCTTCATTTTTGTAGCTTCAGGATACAATTCAGATTTGATATTTTTTGATCTCAACATATTGATAGCTTTTAAAGAATACAAAGCTTCTGATTCTCCTAAATTAACAAACAATACTGTTGGTTTTGGCAAGGCAACTTTTTGAAACAAATTCAATTCTTCTAATACCAAATAAATTCGATCTAAACCAAAGGAAATTCCTACTCCAGAAACATCTTTCAAACCAAAAAT
>JANQTK010000087.1:0-2322 GCA_030731695.1 Polaribacter sp. | reverse complement strand
TTTTCAAAACTCGGAGTTTCAATAGGTTGAAATCCGAAGTTTTCAAAAACAGCTTTTATGGTATTAATGATATATGTTCTGTTAGCAACTTCTGTTGGCGAAAAATCTCTTGTCCCTTTTGGAATGCTTGGTTTCATGAATTAGTTGTTAGTCTTTAGTTTGTAGTTGTTAGTTTAAAAAATAGGCTATTGCTTCATTTTTACACTACTACATTTAAAACCGCAAATATCGTTAAAAGCTAAGTATTCTCAAGACGTTTTTGGGTTTTATTTCTCCATTTCAATGAATATAAGGAAGCATTCAGTTCAAATCCTAACAAGAGAATAATGGCATTCAACCAAATGAACAACATTAGAATTAATAGCGTACCAATTGAACCATACAACTGATTGTATTGTGCAAATTTAAGTACATAAATTCCGAATAAATAAAATGAAAATAACGAAAGAACGGTAGTCAAAATAGCGCCTGCTGAGAAAAATTTTGTTTCTTTTCCTTGCTTGGTTCCATAGCGAAATAACAGAGCAACTACTGTAAAAATCATGCATAAAAATAAAATGTTTTTACCAAAATAAAAGAGATTTAAATCATCTGTATTTAACCAACCTTTATCATTGATTTTAACAATTGCCACTTGATACAAAGTGGTTAATGTTATGGTTATAATTAAAAAAAGTGACATCAATAAAGAAACACCTAAAGACACAAAATACGTTTTAAAAACATTTCTAAATTCTTTGACATGATAGGAATATTCGAAACCACCAAAAATAGCATTAACACCATTTGTCATCAAAAAAATAGACAAAACAAACCCAAAAGACAACAAACCTCCATATTGATTGTTGATAATATCACCCAAAACAACTCTTACTGCTTCAAATGTTTTGGGAGGCAATGCATCTCTAATAAACGTGAATAATTCTTCTTGAAAACCATCAATAGGAATGTAGGAAATAAGCGTTAAAATGAATAGAAAAAACGGGAAAATTGCCATAAAAAAACTAAAAGCAATGCCTCCTGCTCTTGAAGTTAAGGCACCTTTAATGATACCAATTCCATACATTTCCAACACATCGTACAAAGACATCCCTTCCAATCCAGGAATCTTTATTTTTTTTAAAAAAAGCACCAATTGTTTGATGATTGGTATTTTGTGTAAACTTTCCTCTATTTCTTTACTCATAAGTTTTTTGTACTTAATGTTTTCTTATTCAATGGTAATTTTAAATTCTGTTAAAAGTCCTTCAATTGAACTTCGGCTAAATTTTGCGTTTTTTAATTTATTTTGATTTGGCTGAATGGTAAAATTAAACGCATTTCTAAAATCTGAGTTTTCAAGATTTGTTTGATCAAAAAATGCATTTTTCAAATCACAATTTTCGAAAACAGCATTGTTAATTTGTGCTTCAGTAAAATCTACTTCCGATAAATTACAATTGATAAATTTTGTATTCGGAATTTTTAATTGATAAAAGGAAGAAAAATTTAGTTGACAATCTTTAAATGAAAACTGTAATAAAAACGGGTTGCATTCATTAAATTTTACTCCAATCATTTTACAATTTTTAAAAGTAACGTCTTTAAAAGAAGAATTTTTTAGAATGGTATTGCTAAAATTACAATCGGTAAATTCACACTCAACAAACTGAATATTAGAAGCATGAATACTATCAAAATTGCAATTTAAAAAAGTACAATTGTCATATTCTCCTTTTTTGATGTTCGTTTTTGTGAAATCAATTTTTGAATATTCTTCGCTATCAAAATAATTATCTTGCATTACTCAATCGCTTTTAAACTCAAATCCATATTATACACAGAGTGCGTTAATGCGCCAGATGAAATATAATCTACGCCACAATCTGCATATTTTCTGATGGTATTTTCATTGATACCTCCTGAAGATTCTGTCAAACATTTACCATTAATCAAAGTCACTGCTTTTCTGGTATCATCAAATGAAAAATTATCAATTAAAATTCGATAAACACCTTCATTTTCTATAATTTCTGAAATTTCTTCTAAATTTCTTGCCTCCACAATAATTTTTAAATCGAGATTTTTATCTTTTAAATAGGCTTTTGTTTTATTGATTGCAGCTGAAATTCCACCAGCAAAATCAATATGATTGTCTTTAATCATAATCATGTCGTACAAAGCAAATCTGTGATTTTCTCCTCCTCCAATTTTTACGGCCCATTTTTCTAAAGCACGAAAACCTGGAGTCGTTTTACGAGTATCTAAAATCTTGGTTTTAGTACCTTTTAATAAATCCACAAAAAAAGCAGTTTTTGTAGCAATAGCACTCATTCTTTGCAT
>JANQTK010000086.1:21254-22572 GCA_030731695.1 Polaribacter sp. | reverse complement strand
GTTAAAATTCCTTGATTTAATTTCGATCCAAAAGCCATCAAAGGATTTGTGGTTGAAATTCCTGTATGACTTGCTGTGATGTTTGGCAAAAAAATTGCGTTGGTTTGACGATAGTCTGCTTGGGCTTTGTTGAATTCTTCTGCTGAGATTTTTAAAGATAAATTACGCTCCGTTATTTTAGACAAAACTTCAGACTTATCAATAGAAATGATTTCTTGTGCCTCTATTTTTATCGAGAACAATAAAACCAATATTGAAATGCTTTTAAGAATGTTTTTCATATATATTATTTTTTGATGGGACAAAATTAGGATGAAAAAAAGGGTCTATAGGTAACATAGGTTACTTAACAAAAAAGCACTTAAAACAATCTTTAAGCGCTTTTAAAATAAAAAAGAAGACATTTTTTAAAAATGATGTCCTCTTTCTGTTTATGACATTAAGTGTAAATTTGATTTCTTCTCAAAAATAAAAAACAACTCCATTCCTTGTCTATTATGAAAAGAATTATAACAAGGCTCTAATTTATGGATGTCAAAATAAGGTTGAAAATACTCTAGATATTCATTTTGATTACCACCAAAAGGCGGGTGATTTTCATTCAGTTTTGCATCAAAAAGAAGCCCAACTAATTTGCCATTTGGTTTCAAAAGTTCGTGCATTTTTTTGGCATAATTTGCTCTCAAATCTGGATGTATGGCACAAAAAAAGGTTTGCTCAACTATCAAATCAAATGAATCATCGATGTCAAAAAAATTACCGTGAATTAGCTGTGAAGTTGGAAAATCAGAAATTCTTTGTTGGATATTTTTCAACGCAATTTCTGATAAGTCCACTACAAAAACATTATAAAATTCGTTTTTAAAAAGCCATTCAGCCTCATAAGAATTGCCTCCACCAGGAATTAAAATTTTGATATTTTTATTTGTTAGTTGTTCAAAATAGGTTTTTAATGGTGGAGAAATTTCGCCTAAATCCCATCCAATTTGTTTGTTTTTATATTTTGTATTCCAAAAATCTGCTGTTAAATCCATCCTCTAAAATTATACTTTTTTTGATAAAAAAAACACCTGAAATAAATTCCAGGTGCCAACTAACCAACTATTGTAAAAAACTAACTAAATTTATTAATAATAGAAACTAACTCTCTTTTTTGAATCATGCCTGATTGTCTCCAAACTTGATTCCCTGATTTGTATAAAACAAATGTTGGCACACCTCTCACTTGAAATTGAGATGCCAAATTTTGATTTTTATCTACATCAATTTTAATGATGGAAACTTTTTCACCCAATTCATCTTTTACTTCTTTTAAAAT
>JANQTK010000086.1:17736-21154 GCA_030731695.1 Polaribacter sp. | reverse complement strand
GGATTTCCATGACATTGCAAACACATGCTATTGGTAACAATTGGATAATATACAGAAGCACTATTGCTATTTTCAACTAAAATTGGCTCAGATTCTATATTATTTTTTGCGTTTTCTTTAAAAATATCAATGTACTTTTCTTCTTCTAAAGTTGCTTTATTTTTACTATTTCTTGGTTTATCAGAAACTCTTTTTATTGAAACATTATTTACAACGGACATACTATCTGTTAATGGTAAAGCTTTAACATTACAAAATGCTAATGCAGCTAAAGTGCCTTCTTTTTGAATTTTGCCCATTAAATTTTTACCTAACACAGCTTTGGTTTCCAATGCGATTTTTAATCCATTTTCCTCTAATGAAGTTTGAGTTTTGTTAAGATTTGCCTCATTTTTTTGCTGTTTCATCATGCCTTTTCCTTGTCCTTTTTTTCCATGATTTTCATCATAACCTTGAGGTTTTTCTATGTCATTATCAAACAAATAATCTGCAATTTCACGAATGGTTTTATCAGAATAATATTGCTTTGGCATCAAACCAAATTTCTTTACAGCCCCTGGCATTTTTGAGTTTTCAACAGAAGGATTTTTCACAAATGTTTGAATGTCTTTGATAAAATCTTCCTTGCTAATGCCTTTCGTTAAATAATGATTTTTAATAGCAATCATGGGTGGTGCAATTCTGTTTTGTTCCGTAGTTTTTGGATTGTGACATATGTAACATTGCATTTCCATAAGTTTTTTTCCTGGATGTTTTTCTTGAACAACATTCAATACATCTGATTTTTCTACATAAGAAGTTTTTTCAGATTTTTGGCATCCAAAAAAAGTAGCGACTAAAACAATTGTGATAAGGTGTTTCATTTGATTACAAAATTATACTCTTTAATCAGTATTATTAGTAACATAAGTTACAAAACTAAAACTTTGATGCTGTTTCTAAACAGTTTGATTTTACCTTCATTTTCTAATTTTTTCAGCAGCCTAGAAATGACAACTCTTGAGGTGTGTAAATCATCAGAAATTTCATTGTGAGTTGTATAAATCACATCATCATGCGTAATCATCGCCTTGTCTTTCAGGTACTTATACAATCGTTCGTCCATTTTTAAAAAAGCAATGGTATCAATCGCCTCTAATAATTCATCTACTCTTGCATGGTAACTTTGCAAAATAAAGGCTTGCCAAGATTTGTATTTTGCCAACCATTCTCCCATTTTTTCTTTAGGAATCATGATAATTTCAACATCAGTTTCAGCAATTGCAGCAATTTTACTTTTGGTTTGTCCTAAACAACAAGACAATGTCATGGCGCAAGTATCGCCTTTTTCTAGATAATATAATACCAATTCTTCGCCCTTTTCGTCCTCTCGTAAAATTTTGATTGCGCCTTTTAAAATGAGTGGCATGGATTTGATATATTCTCCAACTCCAATTATGGAAGTATTTTTGGGAATGGTTTTATACACCCCAATTTTTTGGATTTCTTCAATCAATTCCTCTTCAAATAAATAGCCAAAATTGGTTTGTAAATAGTGTTGTTCTTCAGACATAAATACTAATTTTATTAAAATTATAAAGTTAGTAAATAGAACTCAAAAAACTGCTATTAGAAAGCTACATTTAAGATATCTCCACTCAATTGTAATAATTGAATTTCAATCAACTTTGCATCGAATTTTGCATTGTTAAAGGCTGTTTTTGCATTTATCAAATTTATTTGGGCTTGTCTAAATTCAATCGAAGTTACTTGTCCTAACTTATATCGCTCTTCTGTTCTGTTAAAATTATTTTGGTTTGTAATTACATTTTTTTCTTGAGCACTTACTATAAATAACTGATTTTGATAGTTTTCCCACGTATTTTTCAAGTTATTTTGAATGGTTGTTTTTTGTTGCTCTAACAAAATTTGCTGATTATCCAAGGCTATTTTTGCATTGGCAACTCGTGTTTTTGTAGTACCACCATCAAACAAATTCCAAGTTAAATTCAATCCTGCATTCAAACCTGTTATTGTTGCACCAGCCAAAAATGATGTTGCTGGATTATCACTTTGATTCCATCCATAGGAAGAAGTCAATCCTAATCTTGGTAAATATTGCGACTTATTAATTTTAATATTGAACTCACTAATGGCAATATTTTGTTCGTTTTGCTTTAACAACGCATTGTTTGCCATTGTTTTTTGCAATAAATCATCAAAATTCATCATTTTATTAAAATCAACTTCAGTTTCAACAGCATAATTTGGTTCTTTGTCAATTCCTAAAATAATGTTCAAACCACGTTTTGCATTGTTTAATTGTTGCTTGCTAGTGATGAAAGAAATACTATCATTATTAACATCAACCTCCGCATTTAGCAATTCTAATTTGGTTGATTGTCCATAATTATATTGATAGTTGGCACGTTCCAAACGTCTTTTTGAAATTGAAAGTGCTTCAGATAAATTTTCAGTATTCTCTGTTAAACGTGCAATTTGAAAATAAATAGTAAACAGTTGAAAATAGGTGTTTTCAATGGTTTCTCGGGCTTGGATTTCAGTTAAATTATAACTTTCTTTTAATTGTTGGTAATTGTATTTACGTCCTAAACCATCAAAAATGGTGTAATTTAAACTCAAAGCTGCATTGTAGGATTTTGTTACAGCACCATCAATTGTTCTATTTGTACCATCCTGAAAAGTAACATCTTGATTTTCTCTTCTGTAATTTGTGCCAGAAGTTGCTGCAACAGTTGGTAAAAAACCTGAGTTTAAGATATTGGCATTGTTCTTGGCAACTTCTACGTTATTATTGGCAATTTTAATTCCGAAATTGTTTTCAAGTGTAATTTCTAGGGCTTCTTTTTTGGTTAAAATTTCTTGTGAAAATCCTTGAAAAACCAAAAGAGATATAATTATTACGAGGTTGTATTTTATTGCATTCATAAAATTATTTTTTAATTGCATCTTCAGCATCATTATCATCACTTTCTTTTTCATATTCAATTTCCATTAACGCTCTTTCCACTTCTTCTTTGGTCACATCATTTCCGGTTTTTAGCCATTTGATTCCCACTTTTACGGAGTTAGAAACTGATAATAACAATGGAAGCATTATTAATGTTAAAATTGTGGCAATGGCAATTCCATATGCAATAGAAATTGCCATCGGAATCAAAAATTGAGCTTGTCTACTTTTTTCAAAAATCAATGGTCCTAAACCTGCAATTGTAGTTATGGAAGTTAATAATATTGCTCTAAATCTTGATTGACCAGCCATAATTAATGCTTCATCAAACTTGGTTCCTTCTTTCAAATAATTATTGAATTTACCAATTAAAACCAAGCCGTCATTCACCATAATTCCTATCAATGCAATGATTCCTAACCAAGATAAAATTCCGATTGGAAAACTATGAAAGAAATGTCCCCAAAC
>JANQTK010000086.1:0-17636 GCA_030731695.1 Polaribacter sp. | reverse complement strand
TTCCTAACCAAGATAAAATTCCGATTGGAAAACTATGAAAGAAATGTCCCCAAACTACACCTATCATACTAAAAGGAATCATTAAAATCAATAAAATTGGTTGACTGTATGAACGAAACGTAAAAGCGATCACCAAATAAATCAATAATAAAATAATAGGACCAACTACTTTTACAGAATTGGTAGTCTTATTCGCTTCACGATTTTGACCCTCGTATAATGGCGAAACTGAAGGATATTTTGATAAAATTGGCGGTATCACAAGCGTTTTAATATCTTCTAAAATCTCAGTGGCTGTATCCGTTTTGTTTTTTAAATCAGCTGTAACTTGAATTTCGCGTTTCCCAGATAAATGATTGATAGCAATATCACCACGCTCAATTGAATAATTTGCAATTTCCGAAAAAGGAATTCTACTTCCATTTGGAGCAATGATGCGCATTTCATCCAAGTTTTTAATTGAAGAACGATCTTTTTTGTCATAACGAACCCACACTTTTATTTCGTCTTGACCGCGTTGAAAACGTTGTGCTTGAAATCCGAAGAAACCATCACGAATTTGCGCCATTACAGATTGTAAATTCAACCCTAACAAATAAGCATTGTCTTTCAGTTTGATTTTGATTTCTTTGATTCCTGCAGGATCATTATCAACTACATCTTTTAAAGCTGCATTATTTAAAAGTGATTGTTTTAACTCTTCTTTTGCTGCTTTTAACTCAGAAATATTATTTCCAAGCAAAGAAACTGCAATTGGGCTTCCACCAAAATTTCCTCCAGAACCAAACACCAAACTTTCTACACCATAAATTTTTCCAACGGCATCAGTGATGCTATTTGTAATTTCAGGAGATGAAAAATCTCTTGCTTCTCCAGGTAATAAATTTACTGTCAAACTTCCGCTCGCACTTCCAGGACCAATTCTTTTGATGATATTTTCAACCACTGGAATATTTCCTGTTTGCTTTTTTGTATAGTCTTTGTGCACTAACCATACTTTTTCTTCGATCATAGAAATGATAGAATCCGTGATTTTTTCATTGGTTCCTTGTGGCATTTTCAATGAAATTTGAATCTGATCACTGGCAATATTGGGAAAAAATGAGGTTTTTACAATGCCTCCACCAATAGCTGAAAAGCTAAAAATCAATAAAGCTAAAGGAATTGAAAAAGCAAAAATTTTGTGTTTTAAAGAAAATCGTAAAAATGGAATATAGTAATTATCTCTTACTCTCACCAACCAACCATCAGCAACTTCATTTACCTTATTGAAAAAAGCATCAAGCTTATTTTGCTTGATTTCTTCTCCATTTTCTAAATTCTTTCTTTCTAAAGCCTTAGAATGAACAATGTGTGCAGGCAAAATAATTAAAGCTTCAATCAAAGAAACTGTAAGGGTAAGTATTACAATAGTAGAAACTTCGCCAAAGAAACTTCCAATATTTCCATCCACAAAAAAGAATGTTGAAAAAGCAATTAGTGTTGTTAAAATCGCAGAAACAATAGGCGGAATTACTTCCATAGTTCCGTCAATGGCAGCTCTAATTTTTGATTTCCCTAAATCGTAATAATGATGATAAATATTTTCGCCAATTACAATTCCATCATCAACCAAAATTCCAATTACAATGATCATCCCAAAAAGCGATAACACATTGATGGTAACATTGAATTGTGCTGCAAAAATAAACATTCCAAAAAAAGCAACTGGCAACCCAAAAGCTACCCAAATTGCCAAACGAACATTTAGGAAAATTGCCAAGAAAAAAACCACCAATAAAATTCCTATAATGCCATTTTCAACTAATAATTTTGTTCTTCCATTCAGAGTTGTACTTCTGTCACTAGTTACATTTAATTCAATATTTTGTTGTCTTTGATTGAATTCATATATGTACTCTTTGATTTTATCTGCTGTAGAAAGTAAATCTTCGCTATTGGTATTACTCACTGTAATATCAATCGCTAAATTATCGTTAAAATACAGTCTATCAGGAATTTCAGACCACGTATCTTTTACAGTTGCAACATCTTTTAAACGGATGATTGTTCCATTTGGTTGTGTTCTTACAATTAAATTTTGCAAGTCATCGCCATAATAAGAACGATTGCTTGCTCTAATTAAATAATCTTCTTGGGGGGTTTTTATATTTCCACCAGTGATTAAAATATTGGCATTTCTAACTGCATTTGCAACTTCAGTAAAAGATAAATCAAAGGCAAGTAAATCATTTTCACGGACTGCAATTTCAATTTCTTCTTCAGGAAAACCAGAAAGAGCAATTTGTGAAATTCCTTCAATGGCACGTATGTCATTTTCAACATTCCTAGCATACTGTTTCAACGTTTTCAATGAAACGCCTTGTCCACTTAAAGTGAAACTTATAGTAGGACGTAAATTTTCGACTTTTGCAATAACAGGAGGCTCTAAACCCACAGGAAATGACGGAATTCTATCAACTGCATTTTTTACATCAGACAATACAACATCAATATTTTGACCTTTAAAAACCTCTACTGTAACCACAGCAGTATTTTCTCTAGAAACGGATGTAACTCTTTCTACACCAACAATTCCTTTTAAATTGTCTTCGATTTTTAAGACAACTCCTTCTTCAATTTCTGCAGGAGAAGCTCCAGGATATGCTAAGCTAATATTGATTAAACGCGAATCAACTAAAGGAAAAAAGGAAGATTTCATGGTGAAAATTCCTACAGTTCCTAAAATGATAAATGCCAAAATCAATACATTGACAGCAACCGAATATTTGATAAAAAATGTAATTATTTTTTTCATGCTTAATCGTTTTTAATGGCTTTTACAATCATTCCATCAAAAGCGCCAGGAACAGGTTTTGACACCAAAATATCTCCATTTTTCAAACCACCAACAACAACTTTATCTTTCCCAAAATACAATGGATTTATGGGAGTTAATGTCAAAATACTATCATTTACAATCGTGTACACTGCTTTGTTATCAACCACTAATTTTCTTGAAATTTCAATCGCATTTTGAACTGATTTTGCCACCAAATTTGCTTCTAAAAACATCCCTTCTTTCAAATCAGGATGTCTCAACTCAATATAAGCTGTAATTGTTTGTGAAACTTGATCTATTTTTCCATTGACACGAACCACTTTTCCAGTATACATTTTTGATTTATCTAAATTGGTCAATTCAACTGTGTTGCCAACTTTCAACATATCTGCATATTCAGCACTGATAGAAACTTCCATTTCATAAACACTTGTATCAATAAATTCACCTAATTTTTGCCCTGCTCTAACTAAGGTTCCTGGAGTCACTAACGCTTCTGTTAAAACGCCTGTAAATGGGGCTTTAATTTGGTGTTTTGACAAGCGAACTTCTAAGTTTTTTACATTGAAATACGCTGTTAAAATGCCTCTTCCTGAAATAAAATATTTTTCTTTGTCTGATGAAAATGCAGGGATTTTTGGAACTGTTTTATTGATATCAAAACTTTGTAAATAGGTTTCCCATTTATTGAATTCTGATGGAAAATCCAAACGAATATCAGGTAAAATCGAAGTAATTAAATTGAATAAATTGCTTTTTTGAGATTGCAAACTTGCATAAAATTCATCACTATTGATGCTCAATAAATTTTCGTTTTGCATGTACATTGTTCCGGGTCTAAACGCTTTACTTGATGTTTGCAACACACCTTGAACTTCCGAAAAAAGTTCGATTTTATTTTTTGCAATCAAATTGCCATTTGCTGACAAAACAATCGGAATCTCTTTATTCAATACTGGCGCTACAAAAACAGTGTTGATTGTTTTTTTGAATGTAGGTTTTGGAGCCATATTTTTATCAACAATATATTTTCCTAAAAAAATAGCGGCAACAACCAAAATGATTCCTAAAAGGGATAAAATGATATTTCTCATGGTGTGAAAATTGTACTTTTGGTTTGAAAAAAGTAATTATTATTTTGGGGAACAAAGATAATTTTAAAAATATTAAATTACGAAGTGTTGATTTTTAGTTTGTTAAAGAAACGTTATAATTCTATGATTTTCGTAAGAAAAGATTGAATTCTGCTACTTTTGATATGCAAAAAACAGCAACTCCTCTTTTGAATTATCAAACTAAAAATTATAAACATTCTTTTTTCTCTAAAATTGATGCCATTTCAACTGAAATTTGGAACGATTTAGACTGTGAAAACAACCGCTATTTTCATCGTGATTTTTTAAAATCAATTGAAAAAA
Source organism: Polaribacter sp. (assembly GCA_030731695.1). GTDB lineage: Bacteria > Bacteroidota > Bacteroidia > Flavobacteriales > Flavobacteriaceae > Polaribacter. The sequence continues at coordinate 13,397 of JANQTK010000086.1, read as the reverse complement.
ATCATTCAGAAATTCAATTTTATTATCAAGTTTTATTTGATCATAACAACAAGGCTTGTGCTTTTTTTTCTTTTCAAATAATTGATTTTAAAATTAATAGCATAAAAAATAATTTTGAACTTTTTATCAAGAAAATTCAAAAAATAGCCAATAAAATTCCCTTTTTTCCATCAAGCAGACCTTTGAAAATTTTGATAGTTGGAAACACTTTTGTAAGTGGTGAACATGGAATTTTTATAAAAGATTGTTTAGACAAAAAAATTGTTTTAAAAGAGTTTTCGAAAGCAATTTTGCAGTTTACAAATACTCAAAACCAACTAAAAATTGATGCCATTTTGTGCAAAGATTTTAAAAACGAATCTCTTGCCATTACTGTTTTATGGAAAGAATTTCAGTTCAAGCAATTTTCTGTTGAACCCAATATGGTCATGGAAATCCAATCAGATTGGAAAAATTTTAACGATTATTTAGCTGCTTTAAAAACCAAATTTCGAGTAAAAGCGAAAAAAGCATTGCAACAAAGTTCCGATTTAAAAACGGTGCAAATTACTTCAGAAAATTGTGAAGAACAATTGATTAAAATGATGGATCTCTATCAAAAAGTAAGTTCGAATGCTGGATTTAATTTGGCAAATTTCAATGTGGCAACTTACAAAGATTTGAAAGGCGCTTTTGGTGAAAATTACCTATTACAATCGTATTGGATTGGAGATAAAATGGTGGGGTTTTTATCAGGAATAATTACGAATCATTCTTTAGATACTCATTTTGTAGGCATTGATTATTCGTTGAATAAGCAGCATGCCATTTACCAACGAATGCTGTATGATTACATAAAAATTGCCATTGATAAAAATGTGAAAATTCTTAATTTTGGGCGAACTGCAAGTGAAATAAAAAGCTCTGTTGGTGCAATTCCGCAAGATTTAACCATCTATTTTCGTCATAAAAAACGAATTACAAACCGAATTTTACACTTATTTTTGCAACGTGTGCAACCCACTGCTTTTCAACAAAAATACCCTTTTAAAAACTAAGAACTATATGAAAAACGCTCAGGAACTTATCAATTTGTTACATCTTGAACAATTAGAAACACAGCTATTTAGTGGTCAAAGCGTTACTGTTGGAAGTGCTATTGTTTTTGGTGGTCAAGTATTGGCACAAGCTGTAAATGCAGCCTATAGAACAATTCCGGCAAATCGCTTTTTGCACTCATTGCATGGCTATTTTTTAGAAGCAGGAGATTTATCTACAGATATTCAATATCATGTAGAAATCATTAGAAATGGAGGTAGTTTTTCTACAAGACGCATTACAGCCACACAACACAACAAAACTATTTTTATTATGGCAGCTTCTTTTCATCAAAAAGAAGAAGGTTTTGAGCATCAAGCCATAATGAATCAAGACATAAAACAACCAGAAGAATTGTTGAGTTGGGATGAAATGCTGGAGCAATTTGGAGAGTTTTTACCTGCCTCAACCAAATCATTTTTAAACATAGAGCGTCCAATCGCATTTAAACCAGTGCATGTTCAAAATCCTTTAGATAGAGAAAACTTACCCCCAAAAGAAGAAGTTTGGTTCAAATTAAAAGGTCCAATTCCTGAAATGACCATTCAGAAAAAACATCAAATTTTGACATATATTTCTGATTACAATGTATTGAATCCTATTTTTAAACCGAATGCAAAAAATCATCATTTTGGCAATACAATGACTGCTAGTTTAGATCATTCAATGTGGTTTTTTAGAGATTTTGATTTTGATGATTGGATGTTGTATTCAGCAGAATCTCCCAATGCTTTTGGCGCAAGAGGCTTATCTAGAGGAAATATTTTTACTAGAGATGGAAAACTTATTGCGTCTTTTGCGCAAGAAGGATTGATGCGACCTTTGAAGAAATAGTTTTTGACTAATAAATAAAGTACTGATTATTTTTAAATCAAATAAACTCCTAAAAACAAATCCTTAACTCTAGAATATGAACTGGATTTTACTCATCATTGCTGGACTTTTTGAGGTAGCGTTTGCCTTTTGTTTGGGTAAAGCCAAAGAAGGCACAGGCATTGAAACTGCTTTTTGGTATGTTGGGTTTTTGCTTTGTTTAGGAATAAGCATGTCATTGCTGGTAAAAGCTACACAAACAATTCCTATTGGAACAGGATATGCCGTTTGGACAGGAATTGGCGCTGTTGGAACTGTACTTGTAGGAATTTTTATTTTTAAAGAACCTACTACTTTTTGGCGATTGTTTTTTATATCGACATTAATTGCATCTATTGTTGGATTAAAATTAGTTTCTTGAACTATTTCTCAACTAAAAACAGCTTCTAAAACATCCAATGATTTTGGGTTTCTAAAACTATCTATGTGTAATTTGTAATAGGAAATCAAAACTTGCAACACTTGTTGTCTTTCAGATTTACTAAAAGAAAGTTGATCACTATTTTCTAAAGATGTATTCAGTAATTTTTTAAATTGAAAGAAATCATTTCCTGAAATTACATTCTTATCATAGGTTTCGTCTGTAAAAAATCCTTCTAACAAATGAAAACCTTGTTTTTCAGCCTCTGAAATATCGGGATAAAATCCTAAAAAACTAGTTAATTTCAATAGAAACACTAAATGAAAATTGGCGATTTTTTCATGAGCATCCAACCAATAAAATGAGCTTTCTAAAAACCCATACAAATCCTCATTTGCCTCTTCCTCTTGAATGACATTCGAAACAACTTCTGATAAAAAAAAGGTAATGGATTGTTTTACAATATCTTGATAAATCGTTTGATACGGCTGTAAAACCTGAATTTCTTTAATCGTATTTAAGGTGTTTTTTGTGTTGTGATTGGCAACTAATTTCACCTGAGTTAAAGGCTGAAAATAGGCTACTTTCAATCCGCCTTTTTTGGCTTTTAAAATGCCTCTAACCATATATGATTTTACTCCATCTTGTTGTGTAAAGCATTTCACAATCAAGCTTGTATCACCAAATTTTAGTGAATTTAAAACGATGGCATTTGTGGTAATGATGGGCATTAATTAACAATCGCAATTTTAGTAACCGCTGTTTGTGTACCATCATCAGCAGACAATAACACCACATAAACACCTGAAGCAACTCGTTTTCCCGCCAAGTTTTTTTTGTTCCAAACTACTTTTCCTCCTTGTACTTCTTGACCTTCTACAACATTGGTTTCATACACTAAATTGCCAGCAACATCCAAAATCTTCACATTGGTTCCTCTAGGTAAACTTGTGCCATTTCTACCAGCAATTGTAACAGTTTCGTGATTTTTTAATGCAGGATTGGGGTATGAATATACCTCTCCTAAAACCTCTCCAAAAGGTGCAACTTTACTATTGTAAGCAACAATTCCTCTATCAGTTGCAAAAAATACTTTTCCCGAACTATCATCCACTCTGATTTTTAAAATTCGGTTGGATGGCAAAGGAGAATTTTGCCGACTAAAATTCGCCAATGTTCTTTGTCCTGAAGGATTTGTGTACAAAACTCCTCCACTATCAGTTCCAAACCATTTGTTATCTGCTCCATCAATTTCGATAGAATTGACTCTTAAATCTCCCAACAAACGTTCTCCAACATTATTTTCTTCAATGATCACAGGTTGTGCATTTAAAACTGTAGAATCAAACACTGAGGATGTTCCTCTAAATACAACCAAACCTCTGCTGGTGCCAATCCAAACTCTACTACTATTGTCCACAGCAATTGAAAAAACCTGTATATCTGGTAAATTTCCTTGATTTGGAGTTGCAATTAACCTTGCTTTTCTATTGCCATTTTCGTTAAAAACATATACTCCATTTCCTCTTGTCCCTATCCAAACTGTGTTGCTTCTATCTACATCCATTTCTGATATTCCTAAAGAATTTACATTTGATTTTAAGGAACTCAAATCAAAACTACTCCAAACTCCTGTGCTAGATAGTTTTTTTAACTCTTGATTAAAATTGATACTACTTACCCATAAATTTCCTTGACGATCAAAAGCAGTTCCACTAACCCTGACAGTAACTCTGTTTGGTTCATTGGGTACAATATCCTCTAAAGTACTGTTTTTATGATTGTAAAAAGTGGTTACTTGATCATTTTCAACAACCAATAAACCTCCTGTTGAAACCGAATTTATATCATTTGTATCCCCTGCAGAACTGATAAAAACTTTGTTTTCAGCATTCGAATCTATAGAAATATAATTCAAATCAATGAAAGGGAAATTTGGATTGAAGGCTGTGTTTATCCAATTTTGACCATTGAAATGACTATAACCTCTTCGTCTTTGCAAAGGAGTGTATGTTTGATCATATCCCCCGTAAACAACCCAAAGTTGATTGTTTTCTGCATCAATAGAAAAAACATCATTTGACAAAGGTCCATCAGGATGAATTTCTTGATAAATTGCTGATTGATTGGAGGTTGATTTTAATATTCCAAATTCGCGAGTGGCTAAATAAACGGTGTTATTTTGAAAAAAAGCATTGGCAAGTGTAAAATCAAAATCTGATGTTGAGCCAAAATTTGTAATTTCATTTAGTGATGTATTTAAAATAGTAGCACTTTTTTGTAATGAAATTGACAAATGAGTATTGGAAGATTTTATTCCTAAAATTGGTTGAAAAAAATCCCTGATTTCAATCAAGTTTGTGCCACTTAATTGAAATAATTTCGAGCCTTCAGTGACAAATATTTGATTATTGAATTGTACAATATGAGAGAAATTTCTTCCTGCAAACTGTTGTGTCCAATTGTTAAAATCAATCAATAAATTATTGTTGATATCAGCTGAAAAAACACCTTCCTCTGTTGCAGCAAAAATCGCATTATTTATAATTGTAGTTTCGTTAATACGTAAAGAAGAAGAATTATTTCCTATAAAAAAAGTATCTCCAAATTCTAATTTTTCGATATCATATTCAACAATTGCAAAAGGTGTCGAAACATACAAATTGTTTCCAAAACCTGAAATGTGATTGACTCTTTTTTCACCTGATTGATTAAAATTCGCCAAATCTGATGAAATTGTGATGGAATTATCTTCATCAATCACCTCAATCAAGCCATTTTCATAGCCAATTACCAATCTTTTAGAAGTTGCATCGTAATAAATTGCCGAAGTAATTTCTCCAGATAAACCCTGAATAGAAGAGAATTTTTTAGTTTCGGAAGTAGTTTCATCAAAAGTAAAAACAGCATTATCTACCAATGCAAAAATCTGATTATCCACTTTTACAAAGTCTTTCACATTGTTGTATGAGTAAAAATCTTCCCAAGAATCACTATAATCAACTTGTGAAAATATACTTGTTGAAAACAAAAAAAATGATAAAATGAGTATGTTTTTCATAAGAATATTCATAAAATCAAAGATATTTAAATATTATATAATAACGATAAAAACGGGTATATTCGTGTAAAAATCAAACAAAATTTATGAGTTTAGAAATAGAACGAAAATTTTTAGTCAAAAATGATGCTTTTAAAAAAGTTGCTTTTCAGCAAAAAACACTACAGCAAGGTTATTTAAATTCAGACAAACACAGAACTGTTCGTGTTCGTATTTCTGATAATGAAGGATTTATAACCATAAAAGGTGTTTCTAATGCATCAGGAACAACACGTTTTGAATGGGAAAAAGAAATTGATGTAGAAGAAGCAAAACAATTATTGGCACTTTGCGAACCGAATATCATTGAAAAAACAAGATTTTTAGTAAAAAACGGAACTCATGTTTTTGAAATTGATGAGTTTTTTGGTGCAAATAAAGGCTTATTGATAGCCGAAATTGAGCTAACTTCAGAAAATGAAACGTTTGAAAAACCTTCTTGGTTAGGAGAGGAAGTTACTGGAAATGCCAAGTATTACAATGCTTCTTTGAGCAAATTGCCTTTTTCTTCTTGGGAATAAGTAGCTGTTTTTTGGCTATAAATTATAGATCGCTAAAAAATGGCTAAAACTTCCCAACAACACAAAAACGTGAAAAATTGCGTGATTGTATGGTATCATTTTGATGGAATATAAAATAGCTCCCACTGAATAAAATATTCCTCCAGCAACTAAATACTGAAAATTTTCTGCACTTAATTGTTGCATCAATGGTTTTATAAATATCATTACTTGCCAACCCATTAACAAATACATGGCTGTTGAAATTTTGTCAAATTTTCCAGTAAAAAAGAGTTTCAAAATAACGCCTACCAATGCAAAAATCCAAACAAACAAAAACATATACCAACCTAACTTCGAGTCCAAACCAACCAAACAAAAAGGCGAATAACTGCCCGCAATAAGGATATAAATTGCTGCATGATCAAATATGTTGAGTCTTCTTCTTTTTTTTGGGTCTTTTGCTGCATGATAAAATGTAGAAGCTGCATATAAAATTACCATGCTTAAACCATAAATCACAAAACTAATGGGTTTCCAAAAACCCTCAAATTCTTGAGATTTTAAAATTATGAATGGAAAAGCAACAATACTTAATACCAATCCAAAACCATGAGAAAAAATGTTTAGGGTTTCTTCTTTTTCAGGATAATGGTGATTTAAATTCTTTCTCATTATTAGGTCTGTTTGTATCGTCCATATATTTTTTGTCATTCACTAAATCATTGTAAATCAATTGAAAAGTTTGTTGTTTTAATGATTCAACATCTTGCAATTGCAATTCGACTGTTTCAATAAATTTGTGTTGATGTACTCTTATTGTTCCTGGACCACCTTTCCAAAAATCCCAGGAAAACAAGCGCTTTCCGTCAAAATAAACTTGAGGAACAATGGGAATTTGAAATTCTATTGCCAAGCTAAAAGCGCCATTTTTAAAAGGTGCTAAAATTATATTTTCAGTGGGTACCAATCCTTCAGGGAAAATTCCCAAACTAACCCCATTTTTTAAACGCTTTTTAGCCTCCTCAAATACATTTTTTCTGCTTTCAGGACTGCTTCTGTCTACCATAATTACCACTCTTTTGTAAAAAAAACCAAAAACCGGAATTTTCACAAACTCTTGTTTTCCAATAAAAACAATGGGGTTTTTACTTAAGATGATTAAAATAAAAGCATCTAATAATGAGGAGTGATTAGGGCAAAATAAGTAACTCTTATTTTTTTCAATGTGTTGATCTGCAATGACATTTAAACAAAAACCCATTCCATACACCAAAATTTTAGCCCAAATACGCACCATTTTCCAAAAAGTTGCATAGTATTTTTCATCAGTAGTCAAAATTAGCAAAAATGGAATCATTACTAAAATTGTAATCAATAAAAGGATGTAAAACCACATCCTCCAAAGAAATAAAAACGGAATTTTTAAAAATTTCATACGCGCCAAAAATACTAATATTTTGTTGTTTGATTGATTTTTTGAAACAAAACCTTATTTTTGCAGACACATTTTTTTGAAGCATCAAAAAATAGTTTAAAACAAACGTATGTCTAGAATTTTAACGGGAGTACAAAGCACAGGAACGCCACATTTAGGGAATTTATTAGGAGCCATTTTACCAGCTATTAAAATGGCAAATGATCCTAAAAATGAATCGTTTTTATTCATTGCTGATATGCATTCTTTAACACAAATTAAGGATGGAAAACAGCTTAGAGAAAATACCTACAGTACTGCTGCAACTTGGTTGGCTTGTGGTTTAGACATCAACAAAACTGTTTTTTACAGACAAAGTGATATTCCTCAAGTGACAGAACTTTCTTGGTATTTGAGCTGTTTTTTTCCATTTCAAAGGTTAACCTTAGCGCATAGTTTTAAGGACAAAGCTGATAGATTGGCAGATGTAAATGCTGGATTATTTTCCTACCCAATGTTGATGGCTGCAGATATTTTGCTGTATGATGCAGAAATTGTTCCTGTTGGAAAAGATCAATTACAACATTTAGAAATGACACGTGATGTTGCTAGCAGATTCAATAATTTGATTGGTGAAACTATGATTATTCCTGAGGCAAAAATTCAGGATGACACAAAATTAGTTCCTGGAACTGATGGTGAAAAAATGAGTAAATCAAGAGAAAACACCATTAATATTTTCTTGCCAGACAAACAGTTACGCAAGCAAATAATGTCTATTCAAACTGATAGCACTCCTTTAGAAGAACCTAAAAACACTGAAACTGACACTATTTTTGCTTTGTATAAATTATTGGCTTCTGAAACACAAGTCCAAGAAATGAAAGCCAACTATGAAGGCGGAAATTATGGATATGGTTATGCAAAACAAGCATTGTATGAATTGGTTGTTAATGAATTTTCAGCTATAAGAGAACGTTACAATCACTTTATAACTCATAAAGATGAAATAGATGCAGCACTTGAAATTGGCGCTAAAAAAGCAACGATTGTTGCAAATGAGGTTTTGAAAAGAGTTCGTGAAAAAATTGGATATTAATTTTTAAAAACATAAAAAAATCCCAAATAAGTTGAGATTTTTTTATGTTTAAAATAGAAAATCACATTCCAAATTGGCAGATAATTCCACCCATAATTGCCAAAGTTAGTATCCAATATCCAGCATGAATGGCGATATATTTGAAACTTTTTCTTTCAAATAAAGAATTTATGGCAATCAATGGCAAAGCCAAAAAAATTCCTGATAATACTCCATGAAACGCACCATGCTTAAAAGTTCGGAAACGATCTCCATAATTGGCTAAAAACTCCTGAAAATAAGAAAAAGCTTCTCCAGTTTGTGTTGCAAAACCTGGCTCACCTGCCAACGTTGAATACACTCCCATTTGATGAATAGTTGCAGGCATTAAAAAAACAGCTATGAATAAACTAAATACGTAGGATAATCCTAAAATTACAAACATATTTCCTCCTTCTAAAGATTCTTTTGTAAAACCCAATTCTTTCATCCAAGCATTGCCAAATAAAGGACCATACCAAATAAAACCAGTTACTGTAGGCACTAATGCCGCTAAGAAAAAAATTAAAAAGTTCATTTCCATGATAAAAAAGTTTTTTGATTGATGCTCAAATATAAAAATAAACTTCTGACTTTAAGTATATTGTAAAAAAAAATCTGAAACATAGTTTCAGATTTTTAAAATAAGGTTTCTCTTTTTGTTAGTTTATTTTCATAGATTTTGCAATGGCTTCTAATTCAAAAACAAAGGCTCTTTTATTTACTGAAGGCGCGTATGTAAATCCTTCAAAAACAACAACTCTGTTATTTTTTTTATCAATTATTGAATAATTTAAAAATGGACCTGCCATAAAATCATCTTTTACTTCCCATTTTCCACGAGTTTCATATGCTTTTTTTCCATCAATAGTTGCATCAAAAGTAAATGGAGTATAGGCTTCTTCGGTTATCATATACATACCTTCAAACGAACCTGGTATGTATTTTTTTCCAATACTATCTCTCACAGCCACAATATTATCGGCAACTGTTTCTTCATTTTCTAATGGAATGGAATATACCAAAATGTTATTGCTACCCGTTTTTGCGATTCCACTTAATAAATGCTGACGCAACCAAAGAAATTCTCCTGTATCATCAACCAATTTAAAAGTTGTTGGAATGGTTAAAGAAATTCCTAATTTTTTGATGGTTTTAAATTGATCTTCTGCCAATTTATCTTTCTCAAAAATACGTTGAGTAAACTTGATATCTGCATCAATAAAAATTTCTTTGATATCGTTTTTGTGTTTTTGTAGCAATTTAATAATAGTTTCATCATCTTTTCCTTGAACATACACAATGGTTTGTGGTTGCGCAAAAACATTCTTTTTTACAGAGAATCCTTCATTATCCGATTCTGAAACAATTAGTAAATTTCTGTGCGCTTTCATCATTGCCGAAAATCCGCTTGGAGCCACTTGCGAAAGTGTTAAAATTGGTTCTGGTTGTGGTAAACCAACCATTAATTCACCAAAAGAAGTTCTAATTTCTTGACCAATATCTCCTGTCCAATCACTTACTTTTGCAACAACCATTACTTTGTTGACGCTTCCAATGGAATCTTTTAAAACATATTTATCATTTCCCATACAAGAGATAAATAAAATGGAAGTAATTGCAATAAAAAGAAAATTTTTCATAAAGTTAGCTTTTAAGAATTTTGAGTTTCATACCCGGTTTCAATTTATTTTCATCCCAAATATTGTTCCACTTTTTCAAATCATCAATAGAAATTTTATCAAATTTTTTCGAAATAATCCAAAGTGAGTCTCCTTCTTTCACTTCATACACTTCAAATTTTGCGTTTTCAGGTATGATAAAAGTAGTTCTTTCAGCTGTTTTAGTTGCTACTTTTGCTACTTCAGCATTTTTTTTAGCAAAAATATTGAGCCTTTGTCCAACATTGATACTACTTGTTTTTAACTTATTCCAATTTTTCAAATCACTGACTCTAACACCAAATTTCATGGCAATTTTCCCTAAGTTATCACCACTTTTCACTTTATAACGGATGCTTTTATCCATTGCAAAATTCTCTGGCAAAGGCTTTTCTCTTTTAGAGTCGTCTAAATCTGCCAATGCATAAATTTCATGTTCTTTGTCTAAAAAATCGATGATTTTGTGTTTTGGCAAACGCAAAGCGTAATTTCTATCTGCCACAAAAGGAATTACATCGAGTTTATATGATGGATTTAAAAACGTTAAAACCTCTTGTTCTAAACCAATAACTTCTGAAATTTGATCAAAGCCAATGGTCCTTTTTACTTGAACAGTATCAGTTTCAAAATCATAAAATCTTGGCATATTGGGATACAATTGATGCTCTTCTGCATATTCAAAAATATACATAGTTGCATAAAATGCAGGCACATAACTTGCAGTTTCCCTTGGTAAATATTGACGAATATTCCAATAATTTTTTTGACCTCCCGAACGTTTGATAGCTTTTAAAACATTTCCTGGACCTGAATTATAGGCAGCTAAAGCCAAATCCCAATCACCAAAAACTTTAAATAACCTACTCAAATATTCGCAAGCTGCAATGGTTGATTTTACAGGATCTTGACGCTCATCAACATACGAACTTACTTTTAAATCATATAATTTTCCAGTTCCAAACATAAATTGCCATAAACCTGTTGCACCTGCATGCGATTTGATATTTGGAATTAAAGCTGATTCCACAACCGCCAAGTATTTCATTTCCAACGGAATATCATACTTATCCAAATATTTTTCAAACATTGGAAAATAATACTTTGCTCTTGACATCAACTCAGGAAATTGTTTTCTTCTTTGAACCAAATAACTATTGATTACTTTTTCTAAAGCAGGGTTGTAAGCTAAATTGAAAGGAGTGTTTTGATTCAGTTGAAAAAGCCTTGCTTTCAAAACCTCGGTTGTCAACGCAACAATTGAATTATTTTCGATGTCTTTATCATTCATCACAAAGTTTAGCGTATCAATAAAAGTAGAACTAAAAGCTTGCTGAACTATTAAACTATCTATTTTCTTTAAATCTTTATCAGAAAAAAAAGGGTTGTTTTTAAACGCTTTTAAAGAGTCTTTTTTTATTGAAATGCTGTCAACTTTTGTCTGCGAAAAAAGGGAAAAAGAGAAAAAGAGGATTACTAAAAATTTGTTCATAATCATTAAAAGTTTAATTCAAGTGCAATTGGACAATGATCAGAATGTTTTGCTTCTGACAAAATATATGCTCTCGAAATATGATTTTTTAGTGGCGCTGCAACCATGGCATAATCCAAACGCCAACCTTTGTTATTTGCCCGTGAATTCGCTCTATAACTCCACCAAGAATATTCTTGTTTTTCGGGATTTACATAACGATAACTATCTATAAATCCGTTATTTATAAATTCACCCATCCATTTTCGTTCTTCAGGTAAAAAACCAGAAACATCTTTCATTTTTGGGTTGTGAATATCAATTTCTTGATGACAAATATTATAATCTCCACAGATAATTAAATTCGGAATTTCTTGTTTTAATTGATTGATATATACCTGAAAATCATCCATATACTTAAACTTAAAACCCAATCTATCATCATTTGTTCCGGACGGAAGATACAAACTCATAATGGAAACTTGATCAAAATCTACACGTAAGTTTCTTCCTTCAGCATCCATCGTTTTAATTCCTGTTCCGTAAACGACATTTTTAGGTTCATTTTTACAAAAAATAGCTACAGAAGAATACCCTTTTTTTTCTGCCGAAAACCAATAATGGTAAGGATATCCTGCGTTTTCAAATTCAGAAAGAACCAACTGATCTTTATGTGCTTTGGTTTCTTGAATGCAAATCACATCAGGATTTGCAGCTTGTAACCATTGAATAAATCCTTTGTTTAAAGCAGCTCTGATTCCGTTTACATTGTATGATATGATTTTCATTAAAAGTTTTATTTTAATTTTCCGAAAGTTGAGAAACGCAAAAATCTGAATTTTATTGTTTTATTTTGTATTGAAAAACAACTATTTGACTTGCTCTTCAGAAACGTTTTACTTTATGTACAGCTTATGCTGTTGGAAAATATTTTTTTGAATTGGCAATATTAACAATATTTGATTCATTATTCAAAATTTTATGAATCAATTAAGGAATTAAGAGTAATTTGAGCGGAGATTGCTAAGAAATAGCTATTCGAAAATTAATTTTTAATTACTTGTCTTAATAATAAGTACTTGTTTTAAAAAGCCATTTCAGGAATTTCTCCTTCAATAATTAAAGTTCCTTCAGTTGCTTTTTGTATTTCTTCTACAGAAACTCCAGGAGCTCTTTCTAGTAAGTAAAAAGCATTGTTTTTAACTTCTAAAACTGCCAAATTAGTCACTACTTTTTTTACACAACCTACACCAGTTAAAGGCAAAGTACATTGTTTTAAAATTTTGGATTCTCCTTCCTTATTGGTGTGCATCATAGCAACAATGATATTTTCAGCAGAAGCCACTAAATCCATGGCACCTCCCATTCCTTTGACCATTTTTCCTGGGATTTTCCAATTGGCAATATCCCCATTTTGAGAAACTTCCATGGCTCCCAAAATCGTAAGATGTACATGTTTTCCACGAATCATGGAAAAACTAGTTGCCGAGTCAAAAAAACTGGCACCAGGCATTGTAGTGATGGTTTGTTTACCAGCATTAATAATGTCTGCATCTTCTTCCCCTTCAAAAGGAAAAGGTCCCATTCCTAAAACCCCATTTTCTGATTGAAATTCTACTTCAATATCTTCACGTACATAATTTGCTACCAAGGTTGGAATGCCAATTCCGAGATTTACATAGTATCCGTTTTGAACTTCTTGTGCAATTCTTTTTGCTATTAAATTCTTATCTAGTGCCATGGTTATTGATTTTTTCTTACAGTACGTTGTTCAATTCGCTTTTCATAATTGCTTCCTTGAAAAATTCGCTGAACAAAAATCC
>JANQTK010000085.1:21450-22614 GCA_030731695.1 Polaribacter sp. | reverse complement strand
AAAAAACCGCCTCATTTTTACAATTGAAGCGGTTTATCTTTTTTAATTAATGGTCTTTATGCTCTTGATGTTCACTTTCTGAAACTTTTTCTCTAAGTTTCATTTTACAAACTGGGCAATCACCCATTTTGTCATAGGTTTTTTCTTGCTCACATTTCATTGGACATTGATAGGCTACTTTTTCAGTAACAACTTCCTTTTTTTGAGGTGCTGTTTTCTCAGTTTTACAAGAAGTAAAAAAGATACTTGATGCAATAATGAATGCGATAATGATGCTGTTTTTTTTCATGATATTATTGTTTTTTTTGTTTTTTCATTCCTCCTTCATGATCCAAAATAATTTCTTCATCACGATATTTACAACAAGGATGAACAGCATTGTAGGCTTCCTCTTTTGCCGATATTTTTTTGTCTTTGCTTACAATAATATCATGTCCAACTGCTAAAATATTTTTTTGAACGGTAGCAACATCTGTTTTATTTTCGTCCAAAATCAAATTTAATTGATGGGTTTTTACATCCCAAATGGCAAATTTTACTCCAGGAGTTTTTAAAGATGCTGTTTCAATTCGCTTTTTACACATGCCACAAATTCCGTCAACTTCCATGGTAACTTTGGCGTTTTTATTTTTCTTTACTTCTTGAGATTGAACTGAAAATCCAATCAAACAGATACTAATTACTAAGATGATTTTTTTCATGATTATTTATTTTTAATGGTTAATTTATATTAAATCGTAAGCCTGTATAAATTGCACGTCCAAAAATGGGTGCATATACAATAGTGGTATCAAAATTTGGTCCAAATGGATTGTCATTTCCCAAAATAGGATTTCTTTGTTGCACATTTGTTAAGTTTTCTGCGCCTATATACATTTCAAATCTATCTGAAAAAACTTTGGTAATTTGAGAATTCAACAATTGATAGGGAGCTGCAAATGCTGGCAATTGATATTGTAAAGGATTTGAACTTGTGTCTGGCAATCGTTGTTTTCCAATCGCATTGAAAGTGACATCAAAACGCCATTGTTTTTCATTTTCAAGTTCCGTTTCATACGAAAGGTTGGCAAAAAATCGATGTTGTGGTTGAATGGCTTTTTGCAAATCACCACTTTTATACGTTGTTGATATGTCAAAATATTTATAAGCTGTTCTCAATTCTAA
>JANQTK010000085.1:2198-21350 GCA_030731695.1 Polaribacter sp. | reverse complement strand
GGATTAAAATTGAGTTCTCCTGTTTGTTTTTCATCATTCATAAAACGCACATTGATAAAACTTACCCAGCCTTTTTCGGCGTCAGTAAACTGCCAACGATTCAATACATTGAGTTGTTTTGCCAAAGGCATATCTAAGAAATTATCATCATTCATATCGAATTTTTGACCTGTATAATTCCCGTGAACATACAAACCTGTGTGCCATTTTTCAGAAACTTTTTTATTGAAATGGGTGTTTACTTCAAAACGTCCCATTTGCGATGCAAAAGCATTCAAAAAGAAACTTTTGTCAGTAGCAGGTTTTACCAATTCTGTATTAATTTGTCCTGAAATACTTTCAAAACCATTCACTACACTTCCTGCACCTTTGGTTATTTGGATGCTTTCTACCCAAGTTCCTGGGGTAAATGTAAGTCCAAAAACCTGACTTGCTCCTCTTACAGACGGAATATTTTCTTGAGTAATTAACAAATACGGACTTGTTAAACCCAGCATTTTTATCTGTCTTGTTCCTGTTAACGCATCAGAAAAACCCACATCTATTGATGGATTTGTTTCAAAACTTTCTGCCAAATTACAGCAAGCTGCTTTTAGCAATTCAGCACTATTCACCGTAAAAACATTGGTCGTTGTAAATAGTGATTTTTGGATAGCTTTCTTTTTACTTTTGATAGTGATTTCATCCAAATCACTTTCTGGAGTCAAAAAATGATGTAAGGTTTCTAAACTAGTAATTGTCAAAGTATCAGTTTTAAAACCCACATAACTTACTACTAATTTTTTATATTCGGGTTTGTAAGCTATGGTAAACCAACCTTTTTTATTGGTGATTGCGCTCACATTGGTATTTAGCCAGTTAACGCTTGCGCCTTCTACTCCCAAAGCATTTGTTGGGTTGTTTTTGTCCATGATCATTCCTGTAAAAGTAGTTTGAGAAAAAAGAAATGTAGAAACAAAAATCAGTAAAAAACTGAGGATATTTTTTTTCATTATATATGATTTTTAATGTATAAACGTGTTTTTAAACCTTCAAATAAAGAAGATTTTACGAGTCAATAATTAAAAATCAAATGATGTAAACTTGAAAAAGCGCTTGATAATCCTTAGGAATATCAGGTGGAGAAAAATCTTTGTAAAAGTCTTTTTTAGTACCTTTTTCTATAAAAAGAGCTTGATAAGAATGTATAAAAGCGACAACAAATTGTTGTTTTTCTAAATCAAAATCCTCAAAGGAAAATTGTTGTAATTCATCTTGACCTTCTATTTGATGAACTTCATCTTTACAACATCCTTTTTTCTTGGCAGATGCTACTTTTTCCATATCCATTCCACAATCTGCTGCTTCACCAGTAAAAGAAACATCCATTAAAAATTCTCCACAAAAATGCTTTTCAACCTTAAAAGATAGGGTTGAAAAAAGCACTAATAAAGAAAGTGCGAAAGAAGTAATTGTGATAAATTGCTGTTTCATAAACCGTTGTAAAAATACAACATTTCATCTAAATTTTGTGTTAAATATGCTTTAGAAAAAAATCGCCCCAAATTTTCAACTATTTTTGCAATTCAAAATTAACATTATGAATTTAGCATCGTTAAAAAAAGGAATTGACACCATTATAGGCTCTGAAAAAGGAAAAGAAACAAAATTACAAGCCATTTGTGATTTTTTAGAAAGCCAAATTTCGTATTACGATTGGGTAGGATTCTACTTCAAAAACGGAGATAGAAGAGAATTGAAATTGGCACAATTTACTGGCGAACCTACTGAACACACCATCATCCCTTTTGGAAAAGGAATTTGTGGGCAAGTTGCTGTAAGCAATCAAAACTTTGTTGTTCAGGATGTTAGTGAACAAGAAAATTACATTTCTTGTGGATGGAAAGTAAAATCGGAAATTGTAATTCCAATTTTTGTGCAAGGTGAAAACATTGGTCAAATTGATATTGATTCACATTCAGTTAGTCCATTTACAAAAGATGACGAATTGCTTTTAGAATATGTTTGCGAAAAAATAGCAAGCTTATACTAATTCTTTTGACTGTTAATTAATTAACGTATTTGTTACTATCTTTTTATTGTAGTTCATCGTATGATTGTGTACTTTTGCGGGCTTAACGAACTTATAAAATGAGCACTTCAAAACAAATCAAATCTGCCTTAATTTCCGTTTTTCATAAAGATGGTTTAGCGCCAATTGTACAAAAATTAAACGAACTAAACGTTACCATTTATTCTACAGGAGGTACAGAAACTTTTATAAAAGAACTAGATATTGAGGTAATTCCAGTAGAAGATGTTACTTCTTATCCATCTATTTTAGGAGGCAGAGTAAAAACCTTGCATCCAAAAATTTTTGGCGGAATTCTAAACAGACAAGATCACAAAGGAGATATTGCCGAAATGAAAGAATATGAAATTCCACAAATAGATTTGGTAATTGTGGATCTGTATCCTTTTGAAAAAACAGTAGCTTCAGGTGCTTCTGAAGCTGATATTGTAGAGAAAATTGATATTGGAGGAATTTCATTAATCAGAGCAGCTGCCAAAAATTTTAAAGATACTTTTATTGTTTCTTCTATGGAACAATATGAGGAATTTTTAAACATTATTTCCGAAAATAATGGCATCACAACGTTAGATCAACGAAAAAAATTCGCTGCAAAATCGTTCAATGTTTCGTCACATTATGATACTGCCATTTTTAATTATTTCAATGAAGATGAAGTAGTTTATAAAGCAAGTGAACAACAATCTCAGGTATTGCGTTATGGAGAAAATCCACACCAGAAAGGCTATTTCTTTGGAGATTTAGATGCCATGTTTGACAAATTGAATGGAAAAGAATTGAGCTATAATAATTTGTTAGATGTTGATGCAGCCGTTAATTTGATGGAAGAATTTAAAGGAGAAGCACCCACTTTCGCCATTTTAAAACACAACAATGCTTGTGGATTTGCACAAAGAGAAACTTTAAAACAGGCCTATGTTGATGCGTTGGCTGGAGACCCAGTTTCTGCTTTTGGTGGAATTTTAATCGCAAACACCACTATTGATGCAGCAACTGCCAATGAAATTCATGACTTATTTTGTGAAGTAGTCATTGCTCCAAAATACGATGATGACGCTTTAGAAATATTAAAAGCAAAGAAAAACAGAATTATTTTAATTCAAAAAGAAGTAAAATTGCCACAACAATTGGTAAGAACTTCATTAAATGGATTACTAGTACAAGACAAAGATTTCATTACAGATACTATTGAACACCTAACATACGTTACCAATACAAAACCAAGTGCAACAGAAATTGAAGATTTGTTATTTGCCTCAAAATTGTGTAAAAACACCAAATCAAACACCATTGTTTTGGTAAAAAACAAGCAATTATTAGCAAGTGGAACTGGACAAACAAGTAGAGTTGACGCACTAAATCAAGCCATAGAAAAAGCAAAAAACTTTGGATTTGATTTGCAGGGAGCTGCCATGGCAAGTGACGCATTTTTCCCTTTTCCTGATTGTGTGGAAATTGCTGATAATGCAGGGATTAAAAGTGTCATTCAGCCTGGAGGATCTATCAAAGATCAGTTGAGTATTGACTATTGTAATGCACACAACATATCAATGGTTACTACTGGCACTAGACATTTTAAACATTAATAAAATAGCTATCATAATACAGATTTATTTTAGTAGTTTTGTAAGGATACATCATTTAAAAATAACATAGAAATTTATGGGTTTTTTCGATTTCATGACGGAAGATATTGCCATTGATTTGGGCACAGCAAATACATTAATCATTCACAATGGTAAAGTAGTAATTGACAGTCCATCAATAGTTGCAAGAAATAGAATTACAGGTAAAATCATTGCCATTGGTCATGAAGCGAGCCTGATGCAAGGAAAAACACACGAAAATATCAAAACAATTCGTCCTTTAAAAGATGGTGTTATTGCTGATTTTCAAGCATCTGAAGAGATGATTAAAGAATTTGTAAAGCAAATTCCATCTATCAAAAAGAAATTATTTCCACCTGCTTTGCGCATGGTTATTTGCATTCCATCCGGAATTACAGAGGTTGAAAAACGTGCTGTAAGAGATTCTGCAAAACACATGAATGCCAAAGAAATTTATTTAATTTATGAACCAATGGCTGCTGCAATTGGAGTTGGCATTGATATCATGGAGCCAAAAGGAAACATGATTATTGATATTGGTGGAGGAACTACAGAAATTGCTGTAATTGCTTTGGGAGGAATTGTTTGCGATCAGTCCGTAAAAGTTGCAGGAGATTTGTTTACGAACGACATCATGTATTACATGCGTACTCAACACAATTTACATGTTGGCGAAACAACTGCTGAGAAAATTAAAATTACCATTGGCGCTGCCACTGAAGATTTAGACAATCCACCAGATGAAATGTTGGTTCAAGGAAGAGATTTATTAAGTGGTAAACCTAAACAAGTTCAAGTTTCCTATCGCGAAATTGCAAAAGCATTAGACAAATCAATTTTACGAATTGAAGACGCTGTTATGGAAACTTTATCTAAAACTCCGCCAGAACTAGCGGCAGATATATACAATACAGGAATTTATTTAGCAGGAGGAGGTTCTATGTTGCGAGGATTGGACAAGCGTTTATCTCGCAAAACAGATTTACCAGTGTATGTAACAGAAGATCCTTTAAGAGCGGTAGTTCGTGGAACAGGAGTTGCTTTAAAAGAACTTGTAAAATATAAGAATGTATTAATGAATTAGTCTTTAAATTCTATCAATGCAACAACTGATTTTTTTTATTCAGAGGTTTAAATATTTCTTATTTTTTATATTGCTAGAATCTATTGCTATTAGTTTGATTTTTACGAATCTAAATTTTCAAAAAAGTAAATTCGTGAATTCAACCAATGCAATAGTTGGAGGAATTTATACCCAAAAATCAAAAATTACAGGATATTTCAATCTAAAATCTGAAAATGAATTATTGGCTGCTGAAAACGCTCGCTTAAGAAATGAACTTCAGAAAAAAGTTTTTGCAACCCAAATTAAAGATTCAACCATTGTTGATACAGTAAGATATTTTCAAAAATTTTCTTTTACATCAGGTAAAATCATCAATAATAATTATAATAAGGAATTCAATTTTTTAACACTTGATATTGGAAAAAATCAAGGGATTGAAAAAGAAATGGCAGTTATAAATAGTTTGGGAATTGTTGGAATTGTTGACAATGCTTCTGATAAATATGCAAGAGTTCAATCTATTTTAAACAAAAATAGTAAAATCAATGCACGTCTTAGAAATAGCAATTATTTTGGGACACTAGATTGGAATGGAGATGATTACAGAACGGTTCAATTGATTGATATTCCTAGACAAGCTCCTTTAAAAATTGGAGATACCATTGAAACTGGAGGAAAATCAACGATTTTTCCAGAAGGAATTTTGATAGGAACTGTATCAAAAATTAACCGGGGAAATTCTGCAGAAAACACAGTCGTTATAAAACTTTTTAATGATATGAGCAGTCTTGGAGCTGTATATGTCATTAAAAATTTTGACAAACTTGAAATAAAAACAATTGAAAACCTAGAAAATGAATAATCCATTCAAACAGTTTTTTTTGTTCTTTGCGTTTTTATTTCTTCAAGTATTTATATTAAATAATATTTTACTTTTCGATTCCATAAATCCATATCTATATATCGTTTTTGTTTTTTTATACCCATTGAAAGAAAATAAAATTCCGTTGTTATTCTATTCATTTTTATTAGGATTATCTGTTGATTTTTTTTCAGATACTGGAGGAATTCACGCGTTTTCAATAACATTTATTGCTTACATCCGACTTTTCTTTGTTAGAGTATATTTCAATAAATTAGAGATAGACTATCCATTTTTTAGTTTAAAAACAGAATCCTTTGGAAAAATTTTCAATTATGTGGTAACTTTAACAGTCATTCATCACTTTATATTTTTTTCTTTGGCTAACTTTAGCTTTCATAACTTTTCTAATGTACTGATTAATACATTTTTTTCGAGTATTTTTACATTGGTTTTATATTTTATTGGGACAGCCATTTTTACTAAAAACGAATAATGCAAAAAAGTTTTTTACTTTATTTTTTGATTTCCATTGTTGGACTTTTTTTTATTGGAAGACTTTTTCAATTGCAAATTGTAAAAGGGATTGATTTTGATCCTGTGCATAATGCAGCCGTAAAAATTGATTATGATTATCCTGAACGTGGTTATGTGTATGACAGAAATGGACGCCTTTTAGTAGCCAATCAACTTTCGTACGATGTGATGGTGCAACCAAATCAAGTTAAATCTTTAGACACCCTTGAATTGTGTAAATTGCTTAAAATTGATAAAGAAGATTTCATCAATAGATTTAAAAAAGCCGAAAATTATGCTACTTATTTACCCTCCGTTTTTTTAAAACAACTCGCCAAAGATGATTTTGCTTTTCTTCAAGAAAAACTGCATAAATTCAATGGTTTTTACATTCAAAAAAGGGTTATCAGAGATTACCCAATGAATGCTGCAGCCAATGTTTTAGGTTATATTGGTGAGGTAAATGAAGAAAAAGCACGAACTAATAATGACTATGAACAAGGGGAATTAGAAGGAAAAGAAGGTGTTGAAAGAGAATATGAAAATATTTTAAGAGGAAGAAAAGGCAAAAAATATTACAACAGAAACCGATTTAATAAAGTTACAGGTTCTTATAAAAATGGGCAAATGGATACCTTGCCCGAAAGTGGTAAAGATTTGACCTTGACTATTGATATTGAATTGCAAATGTATGCGCAACAATTGATGAATGGAAAACGAGGTGGAATTGTAGCCATTGAACCATCAACAGGAGAAATTTTAGCATTGGTAACTTCACCTTCTTACGACCCAAATATGTTGGTTGGGCGTGATCGATCTAAAAATTCAATCATTTTAAT
This sequence comes from Polaribacter sp., assembly GCA_030731695.1. Taxonomy (GTDB): domain Bacteria; phylum Bacteroidota; class Bacteroidia; order Flavobacteriales; family Flavobacteriaceae; genus Polaribacter. The sequence continues at coordinate 14,389 of JANQTK010000085.1, read as the reverse complement.
GGATCCTAAAAATCCTGAAAAACCAACTTATGACAGAGCATTATTAGCTGCATATCCACCAGGATCCCCTTTTAAAATGATGAATGCTTTGGTTGCTCTTCAAGAAAACGCCATCAATACCGAAACAAGCTTTAGATGTTATGGAGGTTATAGATATGGAGGAAAAGCAACCGATTTTATGCGTTGTCACTGCGGAATTTATGATTCACCAATTGCCTTAAAAACAGCTATTGCAAGATCTTGCAACAGTTATTTTTCAAATACCTATAAAAAGATTATCGAGAAAAAAAGAAAAGCAAGTGAATCTCTTGATATTTGGAACAAGCATGTAACTAGCTTTGGTTTAGGAAGTTATCTAGGGTATGATTTGCCATCTGGATCTCCAGGATTGATACCTGATGGGGCATATTATGACAGTCGTTACAAATATAGATGGAGCGCCTCAACAACAATTTCAAATGCTATTGGACAAGGTGAAATTTTAACAACACCTATTCAATTGGCAAATTTTACAGCAGCAATTGCTAACAAAGGCTTTTTTTATACACCTCATATTGTAAAAAAAATAGCCCGAAAACCTATAAATAATCCTAATTATACCATAAAAAAACAAACAACCATTAGGACTGAATATTTTGAACCATTAATTGAAGCAATGCATGAAGTTTTTAAATCAGGTACAGGAAGATGGAGTCAAGTAAAAGGAATTGAAATTTGTGGAAAAACAGGAACTTCAGAAAATTTTATACGTATAAACGGATATAAACAACAATTGCCTGACCATTCCATTTTGGTGGCTTTTGCTCCTAAAGAAAATCCGAAAATTGCATTGGCAGTTTTTGTAGAAAATGGCGGTTATGGCGCTACAATTGCAGCTCCAATAACTAGTTTGATGATTGAAAAATACTTAAATGGATATATTTCAGAGGAAAATAAACTGCGAGAAACCAACATGTTGAACCTAAGTCTGCAAGATATTTATAATTATTACAGACCAAAAAACAGGGAAGTTGCGTCAAGAAAAGAATAATATTTTTGCAGGAATTGACTGGATTCTTGTTTTTTTCTACCTAATTTTAGTGGGTTTTGGCTGGCTAAATATTCTTGCTGCTTCTCAATCTGAAGAATCTATTAACGTTTTAGATTTCAATACAAAATACGGAAAACAACTACTTTGGATTTTGTTTTGTTTTCCAATCATCATTCTCATTTTATTTTTCAATTCAAAATTTTACGAGCGATTTGCCAGTGTTTTCTATTTAATTGCAATTCTTTCATTGATATTAATTTTTCCCCTTGGAAAGGAAATTAATGGTGCTAGGGCTTGGTATAATTTTGGGTCTATGAGTTTGCAACCTGCGGAATTTGTAAAAGCATTAACTGCTCTTGCCATTGCAAAATTATTGAGTGACCGTCAATACAATCTTTCGTTGGTAAAAAACCAAATAAAAGCATTTACCATTATTTTTTTACCAGCTATATTAATCGTTTTACAACCAGATCCAGGCTCTGCTTTGATTTATTTAGCCTTCTTTTTAGTATTAAACAGAGAAGGGCTTACGTTGAATTATATCATCTTTGGGGTAGCATCAATTACAATATTCATATTGACAATTTTTTTGGGAACATACACCATGTTTGTTTGGTTGTTTTCAATCATTACAATTATTGTGCTATATCTCATTTACAAAGGTGGAAAACGATTGTTGCGTTTTAGTTGGCATAAAATTTTGATAACCTATGTAGGTTTAGGTTTGTTTATCTATGGAACTGGTTTTGTTTATGAAAACGTTTTTAAACAGCATCACAGGGATCGTTTTGAAGTTTTATTAGGATTAAAAGTAGACAATAAAGATATCGGTTATAATTCTTACCAATCCGAATTAACAATAAGTTCTGGGGGGTTTACTGGAAAAGGATTTTTGAATGGAGATATTACCAAAGGCGATTTTGTTCCAGAACAACATACAGATTATATTTTCAGTACTGTAGGTGAAGAATGGGGGTTTTTGGGAAGTTCTTTGGTTATAATTCTATTTATGTTGATGATAGCGAGAATTATTTACTTGTCAGAAACACATGCCAATAAATTTGGTAGAATTTATGGATATGGTGTAGCATCCATCCTTTTTTTCCACGTAACTGTAAATATTGGTATGGTCATTGGTTTATTACCAACAGTCGGAATTCCTCTACCCTTTTTTAGTTATGGAGGATCTTCTCTATGGGGTTTTACGATATTACTTTTTATTTTTATAAGATTGGACGCTCATAAAACGTATGATTGGTAAGGTCGGTTTATTGAAATTCACATTTAAACAATAAATAAATCAATCTATTTAAATTCCGTCAATAAATACAATAAAAAAAGCTCTGAAAATTCAGAGCTTTTATATTTATAAAACTATAAAATCTTACAATGCAGCAACGTGCTTTGTTAATTTAGATTTTAAGTTTGCAGCTTTGTTTTTGTGGATAATATTCTTTTTAGCCAATTTATCCAACATAGAAATAACGTTTACTAATTTTCCTTCAGCTTCAGCTTTATCTTCTAATACACGCAAATCTCTTACAGCATTTCTAGCTGTTTTGTGTTGGTATTTATTACGTAACTTTTTAGCTTCGTTACTTCTGATTCTTTTTAATGCTGACTTATGATTTGCCATAATATTATTTTCTTCGTTTTTATTTAAAACTTTGTAGTCCGTACGGGAATCGAACCCGTGTTACCAGGATGAAAACCTGGCGTCCTAACCCCTAGACGAACGGACCATCACAATTTTGTATATCCTTAATTGCGGATGCAAATATACAACGTTTTTAAAATCCTACAATTTTTTTTTAAAAAATTTTAAAAAATTAATATGCTTTCGCAAAAAGCACTCTTTTAGAGGAAGGTTTCCCAGTAAAAACACAGTTTCCTGCCTCTTCTATAGCATCATTTGGAATACATCTGATGGTTGCTTTTGTCAATTCTTTTATTTTTTCTTCTGTTTCTTCAGTTCCATCCCAATGTGCAGCAACAAATCCTCCTTTGTTTTCTATAACATCTTTAAATTCATCAAATGAATTTACCAGGGTTATATGATTGTTTCTAAATTGCAAAGCACTATCAAATAAATTCACTTGAATTTTTTCTAGTAAGTCCGAAACATACTCCACAAGATTGTCTTGCGAGATACTTTCTTTAGACAAGGTATCTCTTCTGGCAACTTCAACTGTATTGTTTTCCAAATCACGACTTCCCATGGCAATTCTTACAGGTACACCTTTCAGTTCGTATTCTGCAAATTTTGCTCCTGGTCTTAACGTATCTCTATCATCATATTTTACAGAGATGCCTAATTTTTTGAAAGCTTGTACGTAGGTCTGTATTTTTTCAGACAACAATAACAATTGGTCTTCTCCTTTATATATAGGTACAAAAACTACTTGAATGGGCGCTAATTTTGGTGGTAATACTAAGCCAAAATCATCAGAATGTGTCATGATCAACCCTCCTATCAAACGTGTAGAAACTCCCCAAGAAGTTGCCCATACATATTCTTGTTTGCCTTCTTTATTGGTAAATTTAACATCAAAAGCTTGTGCAAAATTTTGCCCTAAAAAGTGACTTGTACCCGCTTGCAATGCTTTTCCGTCTTGCATTAATGCTTCAATAGTATATGTGTCTTCTGCACCAGCAAATCGTTCACTATCCGATTTTACACCTTTAATCACTGGCATTGCCATAAATTCTTCTGCAAATGTTGCATACACTTGTTGCATTTGTCTTGCTTCTGCAATTGCTTCACTTTTTGTAGCATGTGCAGTGTGCCCTTCTTGCCATAAAAACTCTGATGTTCTTAAAAACAATCGCGTTCGCATTTCCCATCTTACCACATTTGCCCATTGATTTATCAATAAGGGTAAATCTCTGTAAGATTGAATCCAACCTTTATAAGTACTCCAAATGATTGCTTCGGATGTTGGCCTAACCACCAATTCTTCTTCTAATTTTGCTTCAGGGTCAACTCGTAATTTCCCAGGATTATCAGGGTCATTTTGCAAACGATAATGCGTAACAACGGCACATTCTTTGGCAAAGCCTTCTGCATTTTTTTCTTCTGCTTCAAACAGACTTTTAGGAACAAATAATGGAAAATACGCATTTTGATGTCCTGTTTCTTTAAACATTCTATCCAATTCAGCTTGCATTTTTTCCCAAATTGCATAACCATAAGGTTTGATAACCATACAACCTCTTACAGCTGAATTTTCTGCCAAATCAGCCTTTACAACCAACTCATTATACCATTTTGAGTAATCTTCTTCTCTTTTTGTTAAACTCTTGCTCATGTTTCTTTACTTTGGCACAAATATTGTTATTTTTTTAATATGAATTTCGTGTTAAATACTTTTTAAAACGGTTACAAAACTACTATAAATTAGTCTTTTTAACACAAATTTTATAATTAATTCAGTACTTTTATAAAAACATATGATCATGAAACTACAAAATAAACTATTCAGCATTCAATCATTTATAATTTTTGCAACCGCTAATTTGGTATTGGTTTCATGCGGAACGTACCAAACTGCGTATTATGAAGATGGTATTTATAGTTCTCCAGAAAAAAGAGAAAAACGACAAATTGTAGTTGTTGAAAACAATAACAACAATAATTTCGAAGAAAACTATTTCACAAAAAAATTGGATAGTTTGGAAAGAATCTCTGACTATGAGATATTTACAGACGTTGATTCGTATAGTTCAAATCCTAACTTTTCTGATAACAATGGAAATTATAATCAAAATGAACCTTGGGGATATCAAAATGACAATGTGGTTGTCAATGTAAATTTGATGAATGATCCTTTTTGGTATGGAAATGGTTTTGGAATGTGGGGTTGGAATGATTGGGGTTGGAATAATTGGAATGGAGGATGGGGATGGAATAGATGGAATAATTGGGGTTGGAATAATTGGAATGTAGGATGGGGTTGGAATAGATGGAATAATTGGGGCTGGAATGGCGGATTTTACAATCCTTACTTCTATGGAAATCAATGGCAAAATAATAGATTTTACAGAAATAACACTTACGGAAGAAGAGATTCAAACAATACTTATGGAAGAAGAGACTCCAATGGAATCATTAGAAACAATTCTATAACCAACAGAAGAAATTATTTTGATTACAATCAAAACTCTAATAATTTAAGAAGAAGTTCTATAAGTAGTCCTATAAGAAGAAGTTCAACTATTAGAGGAAATGACTCTAATAACCGTAACTCAAATTATTCGTCAAGAAATAATTCTGATACAAATAATAACAATACCAATTCATCAACAAGAAGATCGTCAACTACAACAAGAAGCAGTGGAAATACCACCAATTCTAGCAGAGGATCAACTTCTGGAAGAGGAAGAAGAGGAGGAAATTAAATCATCACTTTTACTTAAAAAAGTTTTAAAAATGAAAAAAATCATTGCATCTGCTATATTTTTTGCGACTATTTTCGCAACAAATGGCCAATCTTTAGGATATCAGGATTTGGGAATCCTTTTCTCTCAAAATGACAATAACGGAACTGCGCGTTTTACAGCAATGGGTGGTGCTTTTGGAGCTTTAGGAGGAGATATCTCTAGCATCAACATCAATCCTGCAGGTTTATCTGTTTTCAATAACAGTATGTTTTCTGGAAGTTTTAACTCTAGAAGTTCAGATATTATGGCTGATTATTATGGAAACAGACTCACAACTCAAGACCAATTCATAAATCTTTCTCAAGCTGGTGGTGTATTGGTTTTTGATAGTGCTTATAGAAGCAACTGGAGCAAATTTGCAATGGGTTTTAATTATAGAATTACCAAAGATTTTACGGATGGATTCATTGCTCAAGGAAATAGTGGTGTTGCTACTTTTATTGATTTCCCTTTAGACACCAATACAAATCCATTTGTGTACGATATTGCTGACGAACAGACTTTTAACAATACTTATAATGGTGATTTAAGCGAGTTCAACATCGGATTTTCATCTGTTTATCAAGAAAAATTACATATTGGAATGTCTTTAAATTTTTACGATTTGAATTTTACGCAGCGCTCTAATTTAACAGAGTTCAATAGCGATGTAAATGGTAATGAGCTAGATGCCAACTTATATCAAGAAAACTTTACCACAGGAACAGGATTTTCTTTGAATACTGGATTCATATATAAAGTAAACAACAGTTTCCGTTTTGGTTTGTCGTACCAAACTCCAACTTGGTTTTCAGAAATTTTAGAAGACAGCAATATTGTAGATAACGATGGCTTTTTCGGAGATACTGAAATTGCAGTTAGCAATGATAATGTAGTGTATGATAATACAGCTGGAGGATTTTTCCCAACACAATCTCTTATTTATAGGCTAAAAACTCCAAGTAGATTAACTGCGAGCACTGCCTTTGTTTTTGGAAAAATGGGATTATTGAGTATTGATTATTCCAACATGAATTACACCAGAACAAAACTTTCAGGTGCTAATTTTATGCAGGAAAATCAAGCATTTCAAAACGATTTTGTAAATACACACAACTTTTCAATCGGGACAGAATGGCGTTTTGATAAATTTAGCATCAGAGGCGGCTATCGTTTTGAGCAAAGTCCAGATGCTTTTGCAATCAATTCGGATGATTTGAATGAATATTCTTTTGGAGCTGGATATAACTTCGGAAATTTTAAATTGGATTTTGCCTACAGAACCAATAACCGAACTGCAGCCTACAATTTCTATTCAGGATTCAATGTAAATCCTGCAAATTTAACATTAGACAATCGCATATTTACAGCATCTGTTTCCATCAATTTATAGGAATTTTAACACATCAAAAAAGACCTTGCACCAAAAACATGCAAGGTCTTTCTTATTAGAAATGATTTTTTTGCCGTAATTTTGCTTTTTATTTGAAAATTATGCAAGAGACTAAAATTATCATACAAAATTCATCCAACGAAACTATTTTAAAATTCAATAGCAATACTACATTAATCAATGCAGGAAGTTATGAATATGCAAATATTGATGAAGCAAAAAAATCACCCTTAGCGCAGCAATTATTTTACCTGCCTTTTGTGAAAAAAATATTCATAACACCCAATTTCATTGCTATTCAGCGATATGATATTGTTTCTTGGGAGGATGTGCAAGAAGAAGTTCGTGAGCAAATTGAAAACTATATCAACGAAGGCAATGTAGTTGTTAATGAAGAAACGACTGCTTCCAAAAAAGAAGCGATTGAGGTATATGCTGAAGTAACTCCCAATCCATCAGTAATGAAATTTGGTACTACCAAAGTATTAACTCAAACTGATGCAGAGTTCAAAAACATTGAAGAAGCCAGTAAAATTTCGCCATTAGCACAAGCCATATTTTCATTTCCATTTGTAAAAGAGGTGTTTATCTCTGACAATTATATTTCCATTACCAAATACAATATGGTAGAATGGAATGAAATTTTTGCAGAAGTTCGCAGTTTTATTAGAGAATATTTAGTTGCTGGAAAAACCATTTTTTCTGAATTGCCTTCTCAACAAAATTCATCAGCAGCAGCCTCTGAAATTCCTGAAGTAAAACTAGATGGAATTGCCGGACAAATTGTTGATATTTTAGAAGAATATATCAAACCTGCTGTGGCTGGTGATGGTGGAAACATCGCTTTTCGTTCGTATGATGCATCCAACAAAATTGTAAGTGTTGTGTTGCAAGGAGCTTGCAGCGGCTGTCCTTCTTCTACTGCAACTTTAAAAAATGGTATCGAAAATTTATTGAAAGAGATGTTGCCAAACCAAATTAATGGCGTTGTTGCTATTAATGGATAAAAAAATTATAAATGTCTGAAATTATTAAACCATACAAAGATTCTGAACTTGGGAAAAAAGAACAAGTTACTCAAATGTTTGATACCATTTCAACCAATTATGATGGGTTAAACCGAGTAATTTCTTTAGGAATTGATGTAAAATGGCGAAAAAAAGTAGTGAAAATTGTTGGTGAAAACCATCCAAAACAAATTCTAGATATTGCCACTGGTACTGGAGATTTGGCAATGATGATGGCAAATTTGAATCCTGACAAAATCATTGGGTTAGATATTTCAGCAGGAATGCTCGAAGTTGGCAAACAAAAAATCAACAAAGCAAATCTGTCTAAAAAAATAGACATGATTGTGGGCGATTCTGAAGAAATGCCTTTCGAGAATGATACCTTTGATGCAATTACAGTGTCATTTGGCGTACGGAATTTTGCAAACCTTGACAAAGGCATCAAAGAAATTGCAAGAGTATTGAAACCAACAGGTGTTTTGGTGATTTTAGAAACCTCCAATCCAACAAATTTTCCTTTCAAACAAGGCTATAAATTGTACACAAATTTCATATTGCCTTTGGTTGGAAAATTGTTTTCAAAAGACAAAGTTGCATATACGTATCTTTCAGAATCTGCAAATTCTTTTCCATTTGGAGAAGTCTTTAACAATATTTTGCGTAAAAATGGGTTTAGTGATGTAACGCATCATCCTGTTACTTTTGGAGTAGCAACAATTTATACAGCACGAAAATAAAATGGTGAAAAAAAAGATTTTAATTGGGTTCTTCTTTTTGATTTCTGTAGTTGCTTTTGCACAATCAGAGCGTGTAGAAAAGTTGCCAACTTTTGATGAACGAAAACTTCATTATGGTTTTTATTTAGGAGTAAATCAAAACGATTTTAAACTCAACCTACGAAATAGTTCGATTGCAAATGCAGATATTACTGTGTCACCAACTGCCGGCTTTAATGTGGGCTTGATTGCAGATTTGCGTTTGCACAAAAATCTCAATTTGCGTTTTGAACCAGGTTTGGTAACCAATTCTAAGAAAATTTATTTCAATCATTTGTCAATTCCAAGAGATAGTGTTCGCGAAGTGGGTTCTACCTATTTACATGTGCCATTGTTGTTGAAATTTAGTACAGATCGTTACAAAAACATTCGCCCTTATGTGTTGGCAGGTATTTCTTACGATCATAACTTTTCGAGTAATGAAGCCAATCAAGATGATAATTCTGCTGGTGAATTCCGAATGAAAACACACAATTTCATGTATGAAGTTGGAGTTGGAATTGATATTTACTTATATTTCTTTAAGTTTTCTCCTTCCATTCGCGGTGTTTTCGCCATCAATAATGAAGTGAAATATGATGATGACCCAAATAGCCAATGGACTGCTCCCATCAATTATATGGGAACTCGTGGTGTTTTCTTGACGTTTGCTTTTGAGTAGAAAATTGCACAAATTACACTTGAAAACTAGCCACGAATTCACGGATTAATAAGGAATCAAAAAAAACGGGAATTCAAATCACAAATCTAACTACCTCTCCTGAATTCACTCAACAAAATAGCTGTTGCAGTGGCTACATTCAAACTTTCTGTTTGTTGAATTTCTCCAAATCTTGGGATAGAAATTATTTGGTTTGCCAATTGTTTTATAGCATCTGAAACGCCATTCGCTTCATTTCCCAAAATTAAAATTGCTTCTTGAGGCAGTGTTTTTTTATACACATTTTCGCCATCCATATCTGCCATAAAAATCGGCAAATTGCTGTGTTGTAAATAGGTTGTTACGTTGGTGTAATGAATTGAAATTCTGGGCAATGAGCCCATACTTGCCTGCACTACTTTTGGGTTATAACAATCTACAGTATCTTCAGAGCACACCAATTGCGAAATCCCAAACCAATCGCACAATCTGATAATGGTTCCTAAATTTCCGGGGTCGTTTATAGCATCTAAAACTACTGTTAAACCCGTATTTGAAATTGGTTTTGGAATTGGAATTCTAAACAGTCCCAGAACTTCATTCGGTGTTTTTAACTGACTAACTTTCTTTAAATCTGCTTCAGAAATGGTTGTTTTTTTATCTTGAAAATCAGCACAAATAAAATCAGCAGTTGCAAATAATTGAACCAATTCAAAGGAAGAATGTAACAATTCGTTCACCACTTTTACACCTTCAGCCATAAATAATTGATGCTTTGATCGGTATTTTTTTTGAGATAAACTCTGAATGAGTTTTAATTGATTTTTAGAGATGCTCATTTATTGATTGTAAATAAAAATATACCAATGAAAAATACTATTTTTGGCATTATTACCGTTGCTAAAATAATGAAAAAACTTGCTTTCTATTTTTTATTATCAGTCTTTTTTGCATCTTGTGATGCTACCAAAAGAGTTGCAGAGGGAAAACACCTACTCAGGGAAAATAAACTCTTTATTGATAGTGTAAAATCAAAAAGTGGCGATTTAGAGAAATACATTCTACAAAAACCAAACAATCGCTTGTTAGGCCTTCCTTTTGGGCTGTATTTTTATAATTTAGGAAATCCTGAAAAACCGAAAACGCCCATAGAATGGGCAGTAAAAAACCCAAAATCGTATCAATTTATCAAAAATATTTTTTCCGAAAAACAAAGTATTGCGTATGCAAATTCATTTATCAATCTAAATAAATGGTATCTAAAAAATGATGAACCAGTAATTTTAAATGAGAGTAAAATAAAAAAAACAGCCGATAATTTATGGGCGTATTATAAAACCCAAGGGTATTTTAAATCGAGTGTTGACACTGTCATCAAAAGAAATAATGATAAAAAAGCGATTGTTGAATATCATATCAACAAAGGAAAACCAACTATTTTAGATAGTATTTTTGTAAAAATTGCTTCACCAGAATTGGATTCAATTTTTAGAAATGCAAAACGTGATAGTTATTTAAAAAGTGGCAATCAATACAAAGACCAAGATTTCAGAAACGAAGCAAGTAGTGTTGTAAAACTTTTTAGGAATAGTGGCGTATTTCATTTCACAGAAGCTGCCTTGGGTTTTTATGTAGATTCTACAAGAACAGATTATAAAACCAATGTTGAGTTTTTAATTTCATCGAACAGATTGACAGAAGAGAATGGAAACTATGTAGAAAGACCCTATAAAATACATAGAATCAAGGAAGTAACAGTTCATACTGATTATTCATTTTTGAAAAAAGAGGAAGCAATCAAAGATTCAATTTCTTATGAGGGAATCAATTTTATCGCAAATGAAAAGGTAAAATTCAACCCAAAATACTTGTCCCAATCCATTTTTTTAAAACCTGGAGAAACGTATAAAGACACACTGAGGAATTTGACAAGAAATCATTTGAAATCGTTACAAAATTTCAAATCAACAAACTTGAAATTCACGCCACTTTCTGACGAAACTGGCGACTTGAGAATGGATGTTTTTTTAACGCCAATGGAAAAATATAATTTAGGATTAGAAACAGAAATCACTCATTCCAACATTAGAGATATTGGAACATCTGCCAAATTTTCGATAACCAATAGAAATGCTTTTAGAGGAGCAGAATTGCTAAAAATGTCTGTTTTGGGTTCGTGGTTTAATTCCAATAACGGTCCTGGATGGGAATTGGGTGCTGATATTTCTGTGGAAGTTCCTCGTTTTTTAGCCCCTTTCAATCTTGGGAAATTGGTTCCTAAAGAAATGTCTCCTAGAACGTATATTTCTATTGGTTCTAGTTTTCAGAAAAATATTGGTTTGGATAGACAAACATTTACATTCATGACTGATTTTAAGTGGCAATTCAATGCGAAAAAGAATATACACTTAGAGATTTTCAACACCCAATATGTTAAAAACCTGAATGTTACCAGCTTTTTTGATATTTATAGCTCAGAGTTTTCGAGATTGAATGACATTGCACAAATATATCCTGGAGTTGGAGGAAATTTACCAACAGACGCCACTAAATATGAAGAATCAGTGAAATTCATGTCAGATGTAGCTGCGGATGCAAGTTTTCAAGCAACAAATCCCACTGAATACAACACCGTTTTAAACATTCAAAACCGATTTAATATTGTCACATCCGATTTCTTAATTCCTGTCATTGCATATTCATTTACTTATAATAATCAATTGGATGTAAAAGATAATAATTTCTCATTTTTAAAAGTAAGAGTTGCAAATTCTGGAAATATAATGGGATTATTATCCAAAAGCAGAAATAGCAATGACAAAAAAACCTTTTTAAATATTCCGTTAGCGCAATATTTTAAGGCTGATATTGAGTATAAGAAATTTTGGGATACAGGAAACAATTCCGTTTTTGCTTTCAGAAC
>JANQTK010000085.1:0-2098 GCA_030731695.1 Polaribacter sp. | reverse complement strand
GAATAATATCAATACATCAAAAATGAGTCATACAATAAAACCTGGAGTAGCTACAGGAAACGAAGTTCAAGCAATTTTTAAACTTGCGAAAGAAAAAGGATTTGCAATCCCAGCTGTAAACGTAATTGGGTCTAATACCATCAATGGCGTTTTAGAAACTGCTAAAGAATTAAATGCACCCGTTATCATTCAATTTTCGAATGGTGGAGCGCAATTCAATGCCGGAAAAGGATTGTCTAACGAAAACCAAAAAGCGGCTATTGCTGGTGGAATTGCAGGTGCAAAACACATTCACGAATTGGCAGAAGCGTATGGAGTTACTGTAATTTTACATACAGACCATTGTGCTAAAAACCTATTGCCTTGGATTGATGGCTTGTTAGATGCATCAGAAAAACATTTTGCAGAAACTGGAAAACCTTTGTACAGTTCGCACATGATTGATTTATCTGAAGAGCCTTTGCACGAAAACATCGAAATCTGCAAAGAATACTTGGCAAGAATGAGCAAAATGGGCATGACTCTAGAGATTGAGTTAGGAATTACAGGTGGTGAAGAAGATGGTGTTGACAATTCGGATGTGGATTCATCAAAATTATATACTCAACCAGAAGAAGTGGCGTATGCTTACGAAGAATTGTTAAAAGTTTCTCCACAGTTTACGATTGCTGCAGCATTCGGAAATGTACATGGAGTATACAAACCAGGAAATGTAAAATTAACACCAAAAATTTTACGTAATTCGCAAGAATACATTTCAAAAACCTATAATGTGCCTCACAATACGATTGATTTTGTATTTCATGGAGGTTCAGGTTCTACTGTTGAAGAAATTAGAGAAGCCATTGGTTATGGAGTTATCAAAATGAATATTGATACCGATTTACAATTCGCTTTTACAGAAGGCATCAGAGATTATATGCAAAAAATGGCTCCTTATTTGGCAAATCAAATTGGGAATCCTGAAGGAGCAGATCAGCCAAATAAAAAACATTACGATCCAAGAAAATGGTTGCGTTTGGGCGAAGACACTTTCAAAGCGCGTTTAAAACAAGCATTCCAAGATTTGAATAATGTGAATACCTTGTAAAAAGCATTTCATAAATAGCAAAAAAGCATCTTTCATTTCTGAAAGATGCTTTTTTTATGGAGGAAATTTTAATCGTCTACAAAAAATCTTTTACATTTGCTGTTCAGAAAAGTTGAAAGTACTTTTAAAATACAAACAACAACTTTAAATAAAGAATCATATGACTGCTTGGTTTAAAAGAACAGATAAAGGAATTCAAACGGCTACTGAGGATAAAAAAGACACGCCCAAAGGTCTTTGGTACAAAACTCCTAGTGGTAAAATAATTGATACAGAAGAGTTAAAAAAGAATTTATACGTAAGTCCAGAAGACGGATATCATGTTCGAATTGGCAGTAAAGAATACTTTGAATTGTTTTTTGACAACAATACCTTCACAGAACTGAATGAAAACTTGACTTCAAAAGATCCATTGAAATTTGAAGACACTCAAAAATATCCTGACCGTTTAAAAGAAGCACAAGCAAAAACAAAATTAAAAGATGCTGTAAGAACAGCGGTTGGCAAATCTTTGGGTAAAGATTTGGTAGTTGCTGCTATGGATTTTGCTTTTATTGGTGGTTCTATGGGATCTGTAGTAGGAGAAAAAATTGCACGTGCCATCAACTATTCTATTGAGCATAAAATTCCGTTTTTGATGATTTCAAAATCAGGAGGAGCTAGAATGATGGAAGCTTCACTTTCGTTAATGCAATTGGTAAAAACCTCTGCAAAATTAGCACAATTAGCAGAAGCCAAAATTCCATACATTTCGTTGTGTACTGACCCAACAACTGGCGGAACCACTGCTTCTTATGCCATGTTAGGTGATATCAATATTGCAGAACCCAATGCTTTGATTGCTTTTGCAGGGCCTAGAGTAGTAAAAGATACTACAGGAAAAGAATTGCCAGAAGGTTTTCAACGCTCGGAATTTGTGCTAGAACACGGTTTTTTAGATGCCATTTACGAACGTAAAGACCTGAAAAAGCAAGTAAATTTGTATATTGATTTGATTCAGAATTTACC
>JANQTK010000084.1 GCA_030731695.1 Polaribacter sp. | reverse complement strand
ATCAATATCAGATGAATTTGAACGAATTATTAATTCTGTTTTCATACTGAACTGGATTTAACTCTACACTTTGCAGTGCAGATGGATTAATATTGTCAGGTATTTATAATACCATTTGAGGTTTTTCGTAACCTCGATGTCAATGAACTTTTTGCTTTTCGCTAAACTATAAACGAAAAAGTAAGCTAAAGCTTACTTTTTCTTCTTATGTCTATTTGCTCTTGCTCTCTTTTTTCTCTTGTGTGTTGAGATTTTTGATCTCTTTCTTTTTTTACCACTTGGCATAATTGCTTGCTGTTTTGTTTAAAACCTAGAAGTAGGTTTTGATTTGTATTTGATTATTTTACTACAACTTTGTTTTTTACTCCTTCAGTAAACGTTTTTGCTGGTTTAAAAGATGGAATATTGTGAGCTGGAATTTTAATAGTAGTGTTTTTAGAGATATTTCTACCTGTTTTTTCTGCTCTAGTTTTAATGATAAAACTACCAAAACCTCTTAAATATACATTGTCTCCTTGTTCTAATGCACCTTTAACTTCAGCCATAAAAGATTCAACTACGTTTAAAACGTCTGTTTTTTCAATTCCTGATTTGTCTGAAATTTTCGATACGATATCTGCTTTCGTCATGATTCTATTTTTATTAATTTAATTTCAAAAATGCGGATGCAAATATATGATAATTAATCTATTCCAAAAAAATAAACCTTTAAAATTATCTGAATTTTAAACTGTAATTTCGCAGACCAATTTTTTGTAAATGATTTTTTCTGAAATTTTAATTGTTTGGTACCTTAAAAACAATCGCGAAATGCCTTGGCGAAAAACCAAAAACCCTTATTTTATATGGCTTTCCGAAATAATGTTGCAGCAAACTCGTGTTGCGCAAGGAATGAGTTATTACCTGAAATTTACAGAAAATTATCCAACAGTTTCTGATTTGGCAAATGCCTCAGAAACTGAAGTTTTAAAAATGTGGCAAGGCTTGGGATACTATTCTCGTGCAAGAAATTTACATTTTACGGCAAAATATATTACAAATGAATTGAATGGGGAATTTCCATCAACTTTCAAAGAAATCATCACTTTAAAAGGAATTGGAGATTATACAGCCTCTGCAATTGCCTCCATTTGTTTTGATGAACCAACTGCAGTGGTTGATGGAAATGTTTACAGAGTTTTAGCAAGATATTTTGGCATTCAAACACCCATTAATTCATCATCAGGAATCAAAGAGTTTAAAGAATTAGCACAAAATTTGATTGATAAAAATCAACCAGGAACCTTCAATCAAGCTATTATGGATTTTGGCGCAATTGTCTGCAAACCTCAAAACCCATTGTGTAACGAATGTACATTTTCAGGAAGTTGTGTCGCACTTCAGAAAAATCAGATAAAAGAGTTACCTGTAAAAAAGCAAAAAATTAAGATAAAAAAGCGTTATTTTAATTATCTGGTTGTAAAAACTGATGATGATAAAACGATGTTAACTCAAAGAAATGACAAAGGAATTTGGCAGGGTTTGTATCAATTTCCATTGATAGAAACTGATAAGATTATTAATGAAGAGCAACTCATTTCATCCAAAGAATTTTCAGATTTATTTCCCGAAGAAACTACAATTTCATTGTTTAACCCAAAAGAAATCATTCACAAGTTATCGCATCAACATTTATATACTCATTTTTGGATTGTAGAAACTGCATCAAACAAAAGCGCTGAAATTCCTTGGAAAACAGTTCAAACTTTTCCTGTACCAGTATTGATTGCAAATTTTTTAGCAAAATTTCAATTGAAAAAGTAATTGATATTTTTAGTACTTTTGATTCATTAAATCCAGAAAGCTATGGCAGGAACTATCAACAAGGTAATACTTATTGGAAATTTAGGTGACGAAGTTAAAATGCACTATTTTGATGGAGGTGACTCTATTGGACGTTTTCCATTGGCTACCAGCGAAACGTATGTTAGCAAACAAACTGGAGAAAAAATCACCAATACTGATTGGCATAATGTGGTTGTAAAAAACAAATTAGCCGAAATTTGCGAAAAATATTTAGTGAAAGGTGACAAAGTATATTTGGAAGGAAAATTGAAAAATCGTCAATGGGAACAGGATGGCATCAAACGTTATGCAACTGAAATTCATGTGACAGAATTAACGATGTTATCCAACAAAAAAAATACTGAAAACAACTCAAATAATACAAAAATTAGTCAACCTTCAGCAGTAATTAGTGCAAGTAATACTGAAGAAAATGACGATTTACCATTTTAATTAACGAAAACCTCAACCTTTGGATCCAGATCCTGAACCTTTATTTATATTATTCACAACTTTCAATATCCTTATTGTAATCAATGCAATTGCGCTGATTTTTTTACTGATTGCTTCTGCCCTAATTTCAGGAACTGAAGTAGCTTTTTTCTCTCTTTCTCAAACCGATTTGAATATTTTATCAAATCAAGCAAAAGGTGAAAATATTGTTGTAAAATTATTAGAAAGACCAAGAAAATTATTGGCAACTGTTTTAATCGCAAATAATTTTATCAATATTTTAATTGTACTATTATTCGCCACTTTGGCCGAAAATTTATTTGGCGATTTTGACTACCAACTCAACTTATATTACTTTCAAATTCCCATTCGTTTTTTGATAGAAGTAATCTTGGTTACGTTCTTAATACTCTTATTTGGAGAAGTGTTGCCAAAAATTTACGCATCTAGAAATGCACTATTTTTCTCAAGAAAGATGTCGAAATTTATAAATTTCATCAATACTATTTTGACACCTTTTAGCATGCCTTTGATTTGGCTTACCAAATTTATTGAAAGAAACTTAGGAAACATGAACTCTAATTTTAATGTAGAAACACTTTCTCAGGCATTAGAATTAACTTCTGAAGGTGCCACAACAAAAGAAGAACAAAAAATTTTAGAAGGAATTGTCAATTTCGGGAACACTGAAACAGTGCAAATCATGACTCCTAGAATCGATATTTTTGCAATTTCTGCTGACGAACCTTTTGAAGAAGTTTTGAGAAAAATACTCGAAAAAGGCTACTCTAGAAATCCTGTTTATAAAGACAATATTGATACTATTATCGGAGTTTTATACGCAAAAGATTTGTTAGCTCACTTAAACAAAACTAGTTTTAAATGGCAAAATTTAGTACGAGATGCATTTTTTGTGCCTGAAAATAAAAAACTAGACGATTTATTAGATGATTTTAGAGGCCGTAAAAATCACTTGGCGATTGTGGTGGATGAATATGGAGGAACTTGTGGTTTGGTGACTTTAGAGGATGTCATCGAAGAAATTGTGGGCGACATCAATGATGAATTTGATGATGAAGATTTGTCATATTCTAAAATTGATGAAAACAATTATGTTTTTGAAGGCAAAACGACAATTAAGGATTTTTGCAGAGTTTTGGATGATGAAGATGAAGATATTTTTGAACGTGAAAAAGGAGAAAGCGAAACTTTGGCCGGCTTTATTTTAGAGATTTCAGGAAAATTTCCTAAAAAAGGGGAGAAAATAAATTTCAAGAATTACACGTTTACCATAGAAGCGTTGGATAAAAAACGCATCAAACAAATTAAAGCCACCAGAAATGCGTAATTTTTTTTTCTTTTCTCTTTTCTCTATTCTCTTTTCTTGTAATTCCGATTTTTTACCAAAACCTAAAGCATACTTAAGTTTAGAATACCCCGAAAAAAATTATCAAAACCTAGCTCTTGTAAGACCTTATTCTTTTGATATTCAAAAAAATACCATCATTGTTGATGAAACAAATAATTGGTTAAAAATTCAATATCCAAACTTAAAAGCTTCTGTTGATATTACGTACAGACCTATTGAAAACAACCTGCAAGAATTACTAGTTGATGCTGAAAAGTTAGTGTTTAAACACGCTGTAAAAGCAGAACAAATTATTCCGAAAGATTTTTTAAACTATGAAAAAAGAGTCTTTGGAAGTATGTATGAAATCACAGGAAATGCAGCATCAAACCTGCAATTTCATGTAACTGATAGCACACATCATTTTATAAAAGGAGCTTTGTATTTCTATGCAAAACCCAATTATGATTCCATTTTACCCGCAGTTGAATATATTAAAAAAGATATTTTACAACTGATAGAATCGCTTGAATGGAAAAAATAAATTATTGATAATTTTCAATTCCACCAGCCAAACTAAACACGTTCAAATCCGGAAAATGATTTTTTAAAATGGCAGTTGCTTTGTAACTGTTCAATCCTTTTTGGCAAACAATGACATAAGTTTTAGACGAATCAACAGTCATTTTTTCTATTGAAAACTTCTGAATTGGAATGGTTTGATGCACTTGGAAAGGCAATTGTAAATTGGGTAAAACTGCAATAATTTCGAGATTTTTATCTGATAATTTTTCTTTTAATTCAACAGATGAAATCAACCAATCTGAATTTTGAACTTCACAATTTGCATCAAAATAGCTTTCAGAATCGAATATTTTTTGGATTTTCTCTTTTGAAAAAGTAGGTTTTAACTGCATTTTCAATTGTGAATTTTGTAAAGAATTGTATATCAACAATTCATTTTGAAGTGGTTTTCCAATTTGAGTAATAATTTTCAATACCTCATTTACTTGAGCTGTAGCTATCATTCCAACAATTGCATTCAACGTTCCAGCAGTTTCACAATTGGGAATATCAGTGGCCATTTCAGGAAAAGCATCTCTTAAATTTGCTGAATAAAATCCATTTTGTAGTGGTAAATGAAAACTGGCAACATAGCCATCAAATTTATACAAAGAACCATACACTAATGGTTTGTTTTTTATCACACAAGCATCATTTAACAAGTATTTTGTAGGAAGTGAATCTGTACCATCAACCACAACATTTACCTTATCAATCAGCCCGAAAACAGTTTCTTTTGTAACAGCGTTGTTGTTAAAAGTTACCTCAGTAAATGGCGCTCTTTGTTTTATAAATGTTGCTAAAACGGATGCTTTTGGTTTGCCAATATCATCTAAAGTATAAAAAACTTGTCTATGCAAATTACTACTGTCAATAGTATCAAAATCTACTAAATGAATTTTTCCAATGCCACTTGCAGCCAAATACACTGCAATTGCACTTCCCAAACCTCCACAACCAACTATCAAAATAGAAGCTTTTTGGAGTTTTTCTTGTCCAATTTCTCCAATTTCTGACAACGTAATTTGACGTTTGAAAAGTTGGTTTTTAGTAGGTTTCATTTTATTTTTTTGAATTCTCGATACAATTTTTTCATTCTTCAAAAATCACTCGAATTGACAATACTTAATATGTTATGATAAAATATTGTCTGTTCGAGTAATTCTGATTTTTCATCAGAATTGTATTGAGAACTTTTTAATTATTTTCTATCTCAATTTTAGCAGCCTCCAACTCTTCAGGAGTATTGATATTTCGTATCAAATCATCGTCAATTTCTACAATTTCAACATCATTATTGATGAGCATTTTTCTTGGACAAGAATAACCCTGAGCCAAATATTGCAACAAAATTGAATATGCTTTTGGCTCGTAAATGGTAATTAATGGCTCCACAAATTCCTTATTTTTTCCCTTGATTGCTGTGGCAACTTTACTAGGATTTCTTTTTTGTAATACTAATTTTATAACTTCATCATTGACAAAAGGAACATCAGTTGCCAATACCAACCAAGCTGAATTTGGATCTTTTTGAAACGCTGAACAAATGCCTCCAAAAGGTCCTAAATTCAAAAAAGTATCTGAAATTTCATTACTTTTTTCTGTTGGATTTGCTATTGAAAAATAAGTTTCTAAACCTTGCTTTTCTAGTAATTCTTTGGCAATATCTTTTTGTGGTTTTCCATGAAATTCTAGCAACGATTTGTTTGTTCCCATTCGCGTACTTTTTCCACCAATCAAAATCAAGCCTTTTATTTTTGCTGTTTTTTGTTGAATGATTTGATGAATCAGTGATGAAATTTTATCAATTTCATCTATTGAAAAACAAGGAATATTTTTGATTTCAGGGAATTTTTCTATCAAAAAAGGAAAAATAGGCGTTTCTTTTTTTAATTTAATGATGCATTGAATATCAGTTAATTGCAACATTCTTTTTAAAACAGACGCTTCTTTTTCTTCGTCTAAAATCAAGATTTGTTTGGCACCTTCAAAATGATTTCCATTGATAAATAGCAAATCAAATTGTGCAAAATCCAATCGTTGTTGAT
>JANQTK010000083.1 GCA_030731695.1 Polaribacter sp. | reverse complement strand
AGAATTGCATCAGACAATGCAAAAATGGGTTTACCAGAAGTTTCTTTGGGCGTAATTCCTGGTTATGGTGGCACACAACGCCTGCCACAATTGGTTGGAAAAGGAAAAGCCATGGAATTAATTATGACTGCAGGAATGATTTCGGCGAATGAAGCTAAAGATTTAGGCCTGGTAAATCATGTGACAACTCAAGAAGAATTATTGAGTTTTACTCAAAAAATTGCTGAAAAAATAATGAGAAATTCTCCTTTAGCTATTGCAGCAGCAATCAAAGCTGTAAATGCTAATTTTGATGTTGAAAAAAATGGTTTTGATGTTGAAATTCAAGCCTTTGGAAATTGTTTCGGAACTCCTGATTTTATTGAAGGAACTTCAGCATTTTTAGAAAAGAGAAAACCAAATTTCCCTGGATTTTAGAAACTTATATAAAGAAAAAAGCGGGTTAATCAGGCCCGCTTTAATCAAATCTACAATCTACTTAACTAATCTAATCTATGAAATCTTTATATTTTAAAGGCATTACTATATTTTCTGTCTTGATTATAAACAACAACATTATAAGACCCTTTTTTTTCTGAATCTAATTTATAAACTCTGTTTAAAAGTGTTTCGTTTTTTACTGTTTCTGAGAAAATCACCTCATTTTCAAAATAAATAACAATTTGTGTTGGTTCTTTATCAAATTCGATTTTTGAAACCATTACTATGT
This sequence comes from Polaribacter sp., assembly GCA_030731695.1. Classification (GTDB taxonomy): domain Bacteria; phylum Bacteroidota; class Bacteroidia; order Flavobacteriales; family Flavobacteriaceae; genus Polaribacter. The sequence goes on along the minus strand of JANQTK010000083.1, from coordinate 5,536 downwards.
TATTTTCATTTCTAATCACTGGTTTAAAAATTACTTTTTCCTCATCTGATAGTAAAATCACTTGGTTTTGAGAAACTTGAAATCTTTTGATGACAATTTCATAATCTTTGTCCATCTCAATTACATAATTTCCTTCATCTAAGGATGTTACATCTAAAATTTTAGACAAATTTCCATTTTCTAATACCGTTTCTGAATATAATTCTGATCCGTTTTCATCTTTAATGGTTAATGAATGTCCTTTTTTTACGTTTTTAAATTCTACTGTTACTTTTTTGTTATTGTCTGTGAAATTATTTTTAATTTCTGTGTTTGAAAAGCTTACTAATGAACTGATTAATAATGCTATCGTTATGATTTGTTTTTTCATTTTTTTTACTTTTTTGGGGTTAATGAATCGTTTTTCCTCCGTTTTTCTTCAATATAATGCCTAATACCACAATTTGGAAAATGTACATTGTAATAAAAATGGCGATTACCGAAATAAATAAAATACTATTACTGTTTACCATGTATTATTTTTGTGCAAAGTTATGGTACAACTATAGTTTATATTACAACAAAATTGGTATATTTATGTCCTATTTTAACTCTAAATGTTTTGTTAAAATGCATTAAAGTTAAAATAGAACACATAAAAGATAATTCTATATAGATTATCCTGTCTTTCTGTCGTAATTTTGTACTCAATTAGAAATGAGCATGAACCTAAATTGATCTTAAACACGACCATAATAAGTGAATTGCAAATGATAGAAATACGATTAACATCAACATATGAAACAAATCAAACCAACATTAGAAAAGATTACGCCCAATTTTGGTAGTTCTTTATTGGTTAAGAAACATGTTGAGTTTTTAAAAACCAATACTCCTTTTTGGCATTTTCATCCTGAAATAGAATTGGTTTATGTAAATAAAGGACGAGGAAAAAGACATATTGGTAATCATATTAGTTATTTTAACAATAGTCAATTGGTTTTAATTGGCTCAAATTTACCTCATGTTGGCTATATTGATAGATTGACAACCAACGGTTCTGAAACCTTAATTCAATTTAAACCTGATTTTTTAGGAGAACATTTTTTTAAAATTCCTGAAATGTTACCCATTGAAGCTCTTTTTGAACGAGCCAAAAAAGGCGTTCGTTTTAATATTGACATCAAACAACGAATTGGAGCAAAAATTGAAAAATTGGTTGATATTGATGGTGCAGAAAGAATCATCGCTTTTTTAGATATTTTAAAAGATTTAGCGACTACTGATGATTACACATTGTTGAATGCCAATGGTTTTGCTTTTGAAACCATACCACAAGACAGTAATAAAATCGAAATTATTTACAAACACATCAACGAACATTTTCAAGAACACATCAGTTTAGATGAAATTGCAGCACTTGTAAGTATGACAGTGCCAGCGTTTTGTAGGTATTTTAAAAAATCAACAGGAAAAACCTTTACAAAATTGGTAAATGAATACCGAGTTGTGCATGCCACAAAATTGTTAGCAGAAAGTACTATGAGCATTTCAGATATTTGTTTTGAATGCGGTTTCAATAACTTTTCGCACTTTAATAAACTATTCAATTCCATTACAGGGAAAAGTGCTTCAAAGTATAGAAGTGATATGAAAAATTTAATTCAATAAGTAAATTATGGCAACCAAAATAGACAAGGCCATTGAGTATTATACTTTTAAAAGTAAAAAAATACTCGAGCACATCAACACAAGTAACAATTTAACTGTGGATGAAATCATAGAAAATGGTCAAGAATTAGCCATTTTAGAGTATAAAATTACAGCTTTAGAAGTCGCAAAAGCTAGCTAATTTTTTACAACTTTCCATTCCATTCGTTATAAAACTGTTCCAAATACAGTTCCATATAACGATGTCTTTCTGCAGCAATTTTTTTGCCAGTTGTGGTATTCATTTGGTCTTTTAAGAGCAATAATTTCTCATAAAAATGATTGATACTAGGTGCATCCGAATTTTTATAAGCTTCTTTACTCAGATTTAATTCTGGTAAAATTTCGGGATTATATATAGCTCGATTTTTAAATCCTCCATAATTAAAACAACGCGCAATTCCAATGGCACCAATTGCATCTAATCTGTCAGCATCCTTAACCACTTCTAATTCTTTAGAGGTGAATTTTTTTCGGCTTTTTTCTAGGGAATTTTTATAAGAAATGTGTTTTATGATATTTATTACATGCTTAGAAACTTGTTTTTCTACCTGTTGTGTTTTAAGAAAATCAGCAGCCATTGTAGGGCCAATTGTTTCATCACCTTTATGAAATTTTGCATCTGCAATATCATGCAATAAAGCAGCTAACGAAACCACAAAAATATCCACTTTTTCATCTTTAGAAATTAAAATGGCATTTTTAAAAACACGCTCAATATGAAACCAATCATGCCCACCTTCAGCGTTTTTTAGTTCATTTTTTACAAATTGAATGGTATTTGAAATAATTTCTTCTTGATTCATTTTACTTTCTTAAAGCCAATTCTTTTTTTATTTTTTTCATTTCAAAAAGCATTACAAATTCCATAGGGACAAAAAATAATGGTAAAAAAGTTTGAAAAGAAATACCATTTTCTATTGTAGAAAAAATAGCTAATAACACCATTAAAAAAATTACAAACCCTTGAATAATTGCAACATTTCTCTGAGATTTATACTTCTTTAAAAGTTCTTCTTTAGTATAGGTTTTTAAAACATTTGACATAAATTCATTTTTTACTAAAATACAAATTCCACGAAAATACGTGGAATTTAGATTTTTTTTCATTAAAAATGTGAAAATTCACAAAACTAAATCAAAGTCCTTTAATTTATAAAGGATGTAGATTAAAAATTAACAATGCTCTTCGTAAGCAGCAGCTAAATTCTGTGCAATCATTTGAGCTGAGCGTCCTTCAATATGATGACGTTCTAACATGTGCACTAAATTTCCGTCTTTAAATAAAGCAATCGCTGGTGATGATGGAGGAAAAGGAATCATAAATTCTCTTGCTTTTTGTGTAGATTCTTTTTCAACACCTGCAAAAACAGTCGTTAAATTATCAGGAGTTTTAGATGCTTGTAAAGAAGCAATCGCTCCTGGTCTTGCTGTACCTGCTGCACAACCACACACTGAATTTACCATAACTAATGTTGTTCCTTTTTTTGCTATTGCGTTTTCAACATCTTCACTTGTATATAATGCTTCAAAACCTGCATTGATCAACTCATCACGCATTGGTTTTACTAATTCTTCTGGATACATAATTTATTTCTTTTTGAGTTGCAAATATACTCATAAAAATAAAAGGATTCAAGTCGTTTTTGAGTAGCTTTTTTGATAGATACATCAAAAAAATTGATATTATACTTTAAATTTTTAGTTTCTTTGAACTTTTAAAAAAAACGCACAAAAAGTATGGGAAATTTTACCAAATGGTTAGGAGCAGGTTTAGGATTTACCTTAGGAGGCCCAATTGGAGCTGCTATTGGTTTTGCAATTGGTAGTTTTGTTGATGGTTTTTCTGCTGATGATATTACTGTTGAACAAAGAGAATATCAACGAACAGTAAATCAAAATCAAAACACACAATCTGGTGATTTTGAAATTAGCTTGTTAGTTTTGGCATCAATCGTCATTAAATCTGATGGAAAAATTGATCAAAGAGAACTGAATTTTGTACGAAGTCAGTTTTATGCAATGTATGGAGAACAGAGAGCAAATCATGCATTTAAATTATTTAAAGGGGTTATCAAAAAAGATATTTCTGCGCGTCAAGTTTGTTTTCAAATTCGCGAACACATGCCACATGCATCTCGTTTGCAATTGATTCATTTTTTATTCGGAATTGCCAAAGCTGATGATTTTGTAAGCGAAAAAGAAATTGATGAAATTCGAAAAATTGCAGGTTATTTATATATCAATCAACCTGATTTTGAATCTATTAAAGCGATGTTTTATGATGAATCTGGTAGCGCATATAAAATCTTAGAAATCGAGAAAACAGCTGCGGATGATGAAGTGAAAAAAGCGTACAGAACTTTAGCAAAAAAGCATCATCCAGACAAATTACAAGATTTAGGTGAAGAACATTTAAAAGGGGCGCAAGAAAAATTTCAAAGCATTCAGGCTGCTTATGAAAAAATTAAAAAAGAAAGAGGGTTTTAAAAGACGCTTTTTTGCACTTAACACCTTTCATTTTACAGAAATTCCTTAATTTCGCAACCTTATAAGAAAAGAGACAAAATGAAAGCGAAATTTCCTGAATATAAAGCACTTGACTTGCCAAAAGTTGCAGAAGAAATTCTGGAGTATTGGAACAAACATTCTATTTTTGAAAAAAGTATTTCTACTAGAGAAGGCAACACGCCTTTTGTGTTTTTTGAAGGACCACCTTCTGCAAACGGATTGCCTGGTGTGCACCACGTTTTAGCAAGAGCAATCAAAGATATTTTTCCAAGATACAAAACCATGAAAGGCTTTCAAGTTAAAAGAAAAGCTGGTTGGGATACTCATGGATTGCCAATAGAATTAGGCGTTGAGAAAGAATTAGGCATTACAAAAGAAGATATTGGCAAAACAATTTCGGTAGAAGATTACAATGCTGCCTGTAGAAAAGCAGTAATGCGTTATACTGATATTTGGAACGATTTAACTCAAAAAATGGGGTATTGGGTTGACATGGAACATCCATATGTTACCTATGAACCAAAATATATGGAGTCTGTTTGGTGGTTATTAAAACAGATTTACACTAAAAATTTATTGTATAAAGGATATACAATTCAGCCTTATTCACCAAAAGCGGGTACAGGCTTAAGTTCGCACGAATTAAATCAACCAGGAACGTATCAAGATGTTACTGATACCACAGTTGTTGCGCAATTCAAAGCCATCAATGAAACATTGCCCGATTTTTTACAAAACGAAGGCACTATTTATTTTTTAGCTTGGACAACAACTCCTTGGACATTGCCTTCAAACACAGCTTTAACAGTTGGTCCAAAAATTGACTATGTTTTGGTTGATACATTCAATCAATACACATTTGAACCATCAAAAGTAATTTTGGCAAAAAATCTTCTTACAAAGCAATTTGTAGGAAAAAATAATGTTCAAGTCGAAACTTATGATGCATTAAAATCTTACAATCCAGGAGATAAAGTAATTCCGTTTTTTGTCGTAAAAGAATTTGTTGGAAAAGATTTAGTAGGCATTAAATATGAACAATTGTTAGATTATGTATTGCCAAATGATAATCCACAAGATGCTTTTAGAGTAATTTCAGGCGATTTTGTAACCACCGAAGATGGAACAGGAATTGTACACACAGCGCCTACTTTTGGTGCAGATGACGCTTTTGTTGCGAAACTAGCGGTTCCTGAAATTCCACCAATGTTGGTGAAAGATGAAAATGACAACTTAGTTCCTTTGGTTGATTTACAAGGAAAGTTCAGACCAGAAGTGACTGATTTTGCTGGGAAATACGTAAAAAACGAATATTATAACGATGGTGAAGCGCCTG
>JANQTK010000082.1:10445-22756 GCA_030731695.1 Polaribacter sp. | reverse complement strand
GATATATTTCAAAAGAAAATGCGAAAGTTATTCCAAATACAATTCCTTTTAAAGCTCAAAGATTGGGTTCAGGAAGAGTGCTAGTTTTTACAGATAACACCAATTTTAGAGGTTTTTGGTTTGGTACTAACAAACTATTAATGAATGCTGTTTTTTTTGGAAGTGAAATGTGATTTTAAGTTCAAAGTTTTGGAATTTTAAATTCACATTGCTGTTTTATGATTGTAACAATTTTAGTGGAGAATCGTTTATACTAACAACGAACTAAACAATTATCATGAGTTTTTTAAGAGTGTTATTGGCTATTTTCTTTCCTCCATTTTCAGTGATTGATAAAGGTTGTGGTTCTTTTTTTATTATTTTTTTACTGACACTATGTGGTTGGATTCCTGGAGTGATTGGAGCCTTGATAATATTAAATAATCCGAAGAAATAGTTTTGTTTTTTAATTTTTAGTTCACTTAAAACTTAAAACTCAACATTCAAAATTAAGATATTTGTTCTCCATTTTTTATGGACTTAGAAGCTTTTAATAAAACCACATTTTCGGATTCATTATAAACGCCCAACACTAAAACTTCACTAATAAAATTGGCAATCTGTCTCGGTTTAAAGTTTACAATAGCAGTAACTTGTCTATTTAATAAAGTTTCTTTTGAATATAAATCGGTTATTTGAGCACTCGATTTTTTGATGCCTAATTCTCCAAAATCAATAGTTAATTGATACGCAGGTTTTTTGGCTTTCGGAAAATCAGTTACTTCTATAATTGTTCCTATTCTGATATCAATTTTTTCGAAATCTTCGAAAGAAATGGTTTCTTTCATAGCTTATTTTTTATTTACTATTTTTTGAATTACCCACAATGGTCCAATCAATAAAAATTGCAAATCTTTTATAAAAGATGGTTTTGCACCTTCCACTTTATGACCATAAAATTGTCCAATCCAAGCAATGATAAAGATTGACAAAGAGGCATACAATAAGTTCGTAAGATTGCTTAACCAAAAATTAAGCACTACAGAAAGTAAGATTACTAGTAGCATTTGAGCAAAATACCAAAATCCCAATCGTAGATAAAAAATGGAAATTAAGGCTCCAATTACAATCGCCCAATTTTCAATCAATGGGTTGTACAATCCAAATAAATTTTCTAAAAAAGTGGTTGGAATGCTCATCAACAAGCCAATAACACTAAAAAATATCAGTGGTACACAAATATAATGAATGGCAATATTGGTTTTATTTTGGTGACTGATGGCGTATTCGTCAAAAAATTCTTGGGCGGTTTTCATTTAAATATATTTATTTTTAAAACTTCAAAAATTATTTTTCTTCAATTTCATGCTCGTTACTAATATGAAATAAAGCATCTCCTTTATTCACAATTGGTGTTTTATTGATGCAAAAAATATGTCCGTCAAAAGGTGCATATACTTTCTTTTTAAAATCTCCAAACGGGTCTAAAATAACAGCTAAAACCTCTTTCTTTTTAACAAAAGTTCCATTTTTGACATTTAGTTTAAACATTCCTGAATAAGGTGCTCTTAACCATTTTGTTTTTTTTAAGTGAATTGGTTCTACAGTTTTTTCAATAGTTCCTTCAATTAAACCCAAATGTGTTAAAATATTTTTAGTGCCCCTTACGCCCTGTGAAATAATTTTTGGGTCAAAATTTTTAGATTTCCCTCCTTCAAACAACAAGACTGTTTTATTCATTTTGTTCAAAGTTTCACGCAGCGATTTTGCTATGTAATCAGAATGAATAATGTAAGGTGGATTGAAAATTTCAGCCAATTTCATGGTTTCAGCTTCATTTTCATGACAACGAATTTGTGCCATATTTTCTTTATCACCACCACCTGTGTGAAAATCAATTACATAATCTGCAAAAGGAGCAATATTTTCAATAAATTGATACGCAAATTGGCTTGCTAAAGATCCGTTTGGAGAACCAGGAAAAACTCGGTTTAAATCTCTTCCATCAGGAAATTCGCGAGTTTGAATTAGGTATCCAAAAATATTAAAAACAGGAATACAAATAATAGTTCCTTTGTTGGGTTTATTTATTTTTTGAGCAATAATCTCTCTTATAATAGCAACTCCATTTACTTCATCTCCATGTAAACCTGCTAATAATAAAACAACAGGACCACTTTTTTTTGCGCGATTTACAATAACAGGAACTTTTACGGTGGTTCGAGTGTGTAATTTAGCAACTTCTAAATCAAGCAAAACACTACTTCCTTTCGGAATTTCTTTACCTAAAAGTACGAATGGTTTACTCGACATGAATTTCTAAATATCTGATAATTTCTTTTGCAATGTTTTTTCCAGTAACTCTCTCAATACCTTCTAATCCTGGAGATGAGTTTACTTCTAAAACCAAAGGACCTTTAGATGATTGCAACATATCAACACCTGCAACACCTAATCCCATTGCTTTTACAGCTTTCAAGGCAGTTTTTTCTTCTTCATCTGTCAATTCTATGACTGTGGCATTTCCTCCTCTGTGTAAATTTGATCGAAATTCTCCTTCTTTTCCTTGTCTTTTCATAGCGCCAACCACTTTTCCGTCAACTACAAAAGCTCTGATATCTGCACCACCAGCTTCTTTCACAAATTCTTGTGCAATTACTCTTGCTCCTAAACCATTAAAGGCTTCTAAAACGGAAGTTGCTGCGTTTTGTGTTTCTACTAAAACCACACCCAATCCTTGAGTTCCTTCTAATAATTTTAGTACTAATGGAGCACCACCAACTGATTTTACTAAATGTGATACATCTTTTGTATAGTTAGTAAATACCGTTTTTGGTAAGCCAACACCTGCTCGGGCTAAAATTTGTAAACTGCTTAATTTATCTCTAGAACGAGTTAATGCTTGCGATGAAACACAGGTTACCACTTTCATCATTTCGAATTGACGTACAACAGCAGTTCCATAAAAAGTAACTGATGCACCAATTCTTGGAATTATAGCATCAACATTTTCTAAATATTCGCCTTTATAAAAAATTTTTGGCGCTCTTTTTTCAATCTCAATATTGCATTTTAAGTGATCTACTACAATTACTTCGTGTTTTCTTTTTTCAGCAGCTTCAACCAATCTTCGAGTAGAATACAATTTTGGATTTCTTGATAATATGACTATTTTCATATGTGATTGTTATTTTTTTGTTTGTGAGAAATATTTGTTCTTGAAGTATCAATCACAAAACGTTTGTTTAAAAATTTTCTACCCAATAAAACCGGAAATTTCATGTCTTTTCGTTCACTCAATGTTAAATGAATTGGAAAAGATGTGTTAAATATAAAAATTTCAGTCTGAATTAAATATCTTTTTTGAGTAATTCCATTGGAACTTTTTACCAATTTCATTGCATAGTTCTTTGTACTATACTCTTTATTATTATAAAATGGATGTTGTGGATCCAATAATGTAAATCTAATATAATTTTCATTATTGATGGTAATTTCTTGAATATTTGAACAATGTATGGAGGAAGTATACGCTCCAGAATCTATTTTTACGTCAATATCAAAGAGGAAAAACTCTTTAAAATCGGCTTTATCAAAACGGCCAATAGTTATTTTCATGAAAGAAATCGAATTACGGTAAAATTACAGATACTTATTGATTAAAAGCAAAAAAGTTTTATAATTTTGAAATCACTGCTTCAGCACAACGTTCTCCATCCATAGCTGCTGATACAATTCCTCCAGCATAGCCACCACCTTCGCCACAAGGAAACAAACCTTTGATTTGTGGGTGTTCTAAATCTTCCTTTCTAGGAATACTTACAGGAGATGATGTTCTTGACTCTACACCAACAATATTGGCTTCATTTGTATAATATCCATGCATTTTTTTTCCAAAAGCATCAAATCCTTTTCGCAATCTGCTCCCAATATTTTTTGGTAATAATGAATGTAATGGGGCAGATTTTAATCCTGGTTGATAAGAACAATCATTTAAATTGGGTGATAATTTTCCTTCGACAAAATCAACCAACCTCTGTGCAGGTGCAGTTTGGGTTCTTCCTCCCGCAAAAAATGCGATTTTTTCTAAATCTTTTTGATATTCCAATCCTTTTAATGCGCCAAATTTTTCATACTTAAATAGGTCTCTCTCAGCATCAATTTCTACTACAATTCCTGAGTTGGCAAATTTATTATTTCGTTTACTTGGCGACATTCCATTTACAACAACTTCACCACTTGCAGTTGCAGCAGGAACAATAAATCCTCCTGGGCACATGCAAAAAGAATACACACCTCTTTCATTAATTTGATGCACCAAGCTGTAAGCAGCTGCAGGTAACAATTCATCTCTTTCTCCTTTGCAATGGTATTGAATTTGGTCTATAATTTCTTGAGGATGTTCCACACGAACGCCCATAGCAAAAGATTTCGCTTTTAAAGTAATTTCTTTTTTATGTAACAATTCATAAATATCTCTCGCAGAATGACCTGTAGCCAAAATTACTGAATTCACAGTCATTTCATTGCCATTATGCAACTGAATTGCTTTAATTTCATTGTTTTTGATAACAAAATTGGTCACTTTGGTTTCAAAATGAATTTCTCCTCCAAATTGTAAAATAGTTTCACGAATATTTTCAACAATTTTTGGCAATTTATTAGTACCAATATGTGGATGTGCATCAATTAAAATTTGTTCAGTGGCACCGTGAAAAACTAAGTTTTCAAAAATCCGTCTTACATCTCCTCGTTTTAAACTTCTAGTATATAATTTTCCGTCAGAATAAGTTCCTGCACCACCTTCGCCAAAACAATAATTAGAATCGTCATTAACAATATGATCTTGATTTATTGCTTTGATGTCTCTGCGTCTTTCTTGTACTTTTTTTCCGCGTTCTAAAACAACAGGTTTAAAACCCAGTTCAATACAACGCAAAGCGGCAAACATTCCAGCTGGTCCAAAACCTATGATATGAACCTCTTTTGATTTAGAAATATCTTTATAGTCGAATGTATATGAAGAATTTTCGGGAGTTTCTTTAATGTAAACTGCTACTTTATAATTGAAAAAAATTTCTTTTTTTCGTGCATCAATCGATTTTTTTATAATTTTTACTGCAGAGATTTCACTTTTTTCTACTCCTAAAACAATAGAAGATTTGTACAAAAGGATGTCTTCTTTTCGTTCTTCAATTAAATTAACTCGAAATTGAATTTCTTGAATCATTCAGAAATATTTTGTGGTAAAAAGTTATTTACTAATTTTAAAATCATGCAATTATTTTTTAATTTCTATTTATGAAGCTGATTTTCAATGTAAATATACTTTTAAATTTATAATATTTTTACTTTAAATTCATCCAAAGTAACATGTTATTTCTTTGAATTTTAAATTGAATTTATTGTAAAAATAAAAAATCTCAAACAATGTTAGCTTGAGATTTTTGTAGCGAAGACGGGAGTTGAACCCGTGACCTCAGGGTTATGAATCCTGCGCTCTAACCAACTGAGCTACCTCGCCATTAGTTTTGAGGGTGCAAATATAACTCAATTTTACAGATACGCAATATGTGATTTTAATTTTTTTAAAATAGAATTATTGCCTATCTTGTCCAACAAAGTAATAGTAGATGGATAAAATAAAATTCGAATTAGAACTGCCAATTCATGCTTCGCCAAGCATGTTGTACCAATACATTTCAACACCTTCAAGTTTACAGGAATGGTTTGCTGAAAAAGTAAATTCAAGAGGAAAAATTTTTAGTTTTATTTGGGATGGAATTGAAGAACAAGCTGAACTTGTTGTAAAAAAATCTGATGAAAGAGTTCGATTTAAATGGCTTGAAAGCGAAGATGATGATAGCTATTTTGAAATCAAAATTCAAGTACATCCTTTAACAAATGATGTTTCTTTAGTGATTACAGATTTTGCTGATGATGAAGATGAGGTTGAAGAGTCTAAACAATTGTGGGAGAATCAGATAGAGGAGCTGAAACATGTTATTGGAGCATGAAAATTTAGTGTGTAAAGTTTTATAAACTCAGCAATTGCTGAGTTTTTTTGTGAATAATTCTTTTAAAATGTAGTAATTTTGCAACCTTAAAAATAAATGGAATGTTGAATTATAATGGCGAATTATTGCATGAAAAAGAAACCTTTTTATCTACAGATAATAGGGCTTTTAAATATGGAGATGGACTTTTTGAAACCATAAAAGCAACCAAAACAAAAGTTATTTTTTGGGAAGATCATTATTTCAGGTTGATGGCTTCTATGCGAATGTTGCGTATGAAAATACCAATGTCATTTACATTAGAATTTTTAGAACAAGAAATTTTAAAAACAATAGCAACACAAAATGAGGCTTCTTTTTATAGAGTTCGTTTAACAGTTTACAGAAAAGATGGAGGATTTTATACTCCAAAAACGAATGAAATTGACTTTTTAATTGAATCTTCTCCATTGAACATTCTAACAAAAAAGGAGTATGCTGTTGATGTTTATAAAGATTTTTACAATTATTCTGGTTTACTTTCAACAGTAAAAACAACCAATAGAATGTTAAATACGCTTGCAAGTATTTACGCAAAAGAAAATGATTTGGACAATTGTGTTTTAATCAATGAAAATAAAGGTGTTGTTGAGGTTGCTAATGGAAATATTTTTATTTTAATTGATAAAACTGTTAAAACTCCTTCCTTAACAGAAGGCTGTATTAAAGGTATTATTCGTAAAAAAGTAATTGAAATTATTCAGAAAAATACTGAGTATACAATTGAAGAAACTAGCATCTCTCCTTTTGAAATTCAAAAAGCAGACGAAGTTTTTATTACAAATGCCATTATCGGAATTCAGCCAGTAACTCAATATAAAAAGAAAAGTTTTGACACTGTTTTTTCTGAAAAAATAGCGAAAAGTTTAGGCTTATTAGAAATTACAGCTTCTTAGTTTTGCTGAATATCACTTGGGGCATTTGCCCAAAGTTTATAATTTCCGCCTTTTTGAAGTAATTTTTCTTTCCAAATTGTTTCATCATTAATAGAAAAAATATTTTCGTAATCATTTTCAGAAACAAACCATGATTTTGAATTTATTTCACGGTCTAACTGGTTTTTGCTCCAACCTGAATATCCTAAGAAAAAACGAATGTCATTTTCTGAAATCAAATCATTTTTCAATGCGTATTTTAGAGACTCAAAATTGCCTCCCCAGAAAATGCCATTTTCAATTTCTATACTATCAGGAATTAAATTTCCTGCCTTATGAATAAAATATAAATTATCTTGTTCTACAGGTCCGCCTTGATAGATTGTAAAATTGTTCGAAATTTCAGGAATTAAATCGCTCAGTAAATAAGCCAAAGGTCTATTTAAAATAAAACCAACTGCATTATTTTTAGTATGTTCAGTAATTAAAATAATAGTTCTATTAAATGAACTGTCATTTAATATGGAAGGTTCAGCAATTAATAACTTTCCTTTAAGGGTTTTTAAATACGACATGCGTAAATTTAAAAAAAAATATGAAATAAAAAAAACTCTCTTAAAAAGAGAGTTTCTATAATTTTTTGAAATGTAAAAAATTAGTTTACAGCATCGCTTAAACCAGCTCCAGCTTTAAATTTTGCTACATTCTTAGCAGTGATTTGGATAGTTTTTCCTGTTTGAGGATTTCTTCCACTTCTTGCAGCTCTTTTAGAAACTGAAAAAGTTCCAAAACCAACTAATGCAACTTTTCCACCACCTTTTAAAGCAGCTGTTACATTATCAGTAAAAGACTCTAATGCAGCTTTTGCAGCTACTTTAGAAATTCCTGCGTCAGCAGCCATTGCATCGATTAAATCAGATTTGTTCATGTTAAATAGATTTTAAATTAATTGAATATTATTTTTATGCTTGAAAAGCTTAACAAATATAGACGGATTAAGGGTTTACGCAAATCTGACACCTTAAAAAGTACCTTTTTGTTAATAAATAGCTGAAAAATGTTAATAAACAAGTGCGGAAAATCAAAAAATTCATACAAACCCTACTAATAAAGGGGTTATAACATTTTTGCGTCTTCTGAAAAAGTAAACCCATTTAACAAACTTTTTACATCCATTTGACGTTTTCCAGAAAGCTTTATTTCTAATATGTGTATAAAGCCATTTTGAACAGCAACTTTTACTTCTTTTTTGTTGGACACAATAGTTCCAAAATCAAGGGAATGAATAGTTTTCTCTTTTTTAACTCCATAAATTTTTGCTGAAATTTCTTCACCATTCATTTGAATGATTGTCCATGCTGCAGGAAAAGGATTCAATCCACGAATCTTATTATAGATATTCTCTAAAGGTTCACTCCAATCTATTTTAGTGTTTTCAGGAGTTAATTTAGGAGCCGATTTTTCTTCTATATTTGGTTGTTTAGTTGTTTTTACAGTTTGGTTTGCAATATAGTTAACGGTTTCTGCAACTAAATTTGCACCAAGATGCATCAATTTGTCATGTAAAATCCCTACAGTTTCATCCTCAGAAATTTCAATTTCACGTTTTAAAATGATTTCGCCTGTGTCAATTTTATCATCTATAAAAAAAGTAGTAACTCCTGTTTTTGTTTCACCATTGATGATTGCCCAATGAATTGGTGCTGCACCTCTATACTCAGGCAATAATGAAGCGTGTAAATTAAAAGTCCCTAATTTGGGCATGTTCCAAACTTCTTTTGGCAACATTCTAAAAGCTACCACGATTTGAATATCAGCATTGAAATATTTTAAAGATGTTAAAAACGCTTCGTTTTTTAAATTGGTTGGTTGTAAAATTGGAATATTTTGCGATTGAGCATATTTTTTCACGGCAGATTCATTCAATTTCAATCCTCTTCCTGCGGGTTTGTCTGCAGCTGTTACAACTCCAACAACTTCGAAATTGGTGTCAACTAAATGTTTTAAAATTGCTGCTGCAAAATCGGGAGTTCCCATAAAAACGATGCGCAATGTATTCATGATTTTAATTTATGTGATATTTATTTTGATGGTTGATATTGATTTTTTCATCCGAAATTAACTGACGTAAATGTACTAAAATGTCTTTTTCAGAGAAGTTTAAAAATTGAGTAATTTCTTGAGAGGATAGCTTCCCTTTTTGATGAAGTAAATTTAAAATTTCGATTTCAATATCTTTTTTTTGGGTCTTTTTTTCGGACAAACAAACATCACAAATGCCACATTTTTTGATTGATTTTTCATCAAAATAGGCTAAAATTTGCACACTTCTACAAACAGAATTGTTCTGAATAAAGCGTAAAAAATCTGTTGATTTTTTCTCTTTTTGTTTGATAAATTGCGTGATTTCTTTTGAAAATCGATTGATGGTTTTGTCATCTTCTCTTGGTACTAAAAACCGAATTTCTGAATCTGTTTTTACGCTGTTGTACGTAATGATTTCGTCTTTCTGTAACTGCTCTAAATAGCTAATAATTTGGTTTGAAGTGGTATTATTTTTCTTTGCTAGTAGGTATTCATCTATTTTAACTTCTTGTTCAAATAATCCAGTATAAGTTCTTAGTAATGAATTTACAAAGTTTTTTATATAGATATTATTGATAGCGTAAAAATGCAGGTTTTTACTAGTTTCATGAAAAATAATACTCGATTTTTTATTGTACGTATTTGTAATTTCTAAAATTGAATTGTTTGCTAAAATACGTAAAACAGCATCTACTTTTGATACCGAAAAATTGTAGATTTTTGAGAATTCTAAGAGGTTAAAACCAAGCAAATTTTCCGGAGTTTCGTCATTTGCGATTCTAAAATATTGATACAATTTTCGGTGAATTTCTTTCACCTCTTGTAGACTTGGAAGTGATTTTTTAGAGAACTCTATTTGATTGGAAATATCATTATTGTTTTTCAATAAAACAGCAAAAGATTTTTGGTGATTTCTTCCTGCTCTTCCAGCTTCTTGAATGTAATTTTCTATACTATAAGGAATGTCAAAATGAATGACAACGCCAACATTTTCTTTATCAATTCCCATTCCAAATGCATTTGTTGCAACCATGATTGGTGTCTTTTCTGACATCCAATTTTCGAAAGCAATTTCTTTTTCATTTGCTGTCAATCCACCATTATAAAAACTAGTTTTAAAGTTTCTAGAATTCAAAAATTGAGCAATTTGTTGCGTCTTATTTCTAGAATTTACATAAACAATTGCGGGTGTTTTTGTCTTTTCAAAAATCTGTTGAAGTTTTAATAATTTGTCTTCTACTGTAAAAACTTGATATGCCAAATGTTCTTTAAAAAAACTTTTTCTGAATATTTTTGGGCTTTTTAGTTCCAAAGTTTTCTCGATATCATGCAAAACTTGTTGATTTGCTGTTGCAGTAAGTGCAATAAAATGAACATTTGGAACGAGTTCTCTTAAAATTGTAATGTTTCTAAATGAAGGCCTAAAATCATGTCCCCATTCTGAGATACAATGCGCTTCATCAATAGCCACAAAACTAACAGTTAATTGTTTGATTTTTTCCTGAATTAAGGGCATTTGCAAGCGCTCAGGAGAAATGTATAAGAATTTGTAATTACCGAATTTGATATTATCAAAAAGGGTTAAAATTTCGTTCTGACTTGCTCCAGATGGAATTGAAGTTGCTTTAATTCCTCTGCTTTTTAAATTTTCAACTTGATCTTGAATCAATGAAATTAAAGGTGAAATTACCAAACAAACCCCATTTTTTAATAATGCAGGAACTTGAAAACAAATCGATTTTCCACCTCCAGTTGGCAATAATGCAATAACATCTTTTTGATTTAAAACCCCTTTTATAATTTCTTCTTGGGGAGAAATAAACGAATCATAATTCCAATATTCTTGCAATATTTTTTTTGCATCAGTCATTTTTATTTACTCAAATAATTGACAATAAATTGAACGCGTTCTTCTAATTTTCCAAAAGGAACATTGATAATTTTATACCCTAAATCTGTATATGTTTTTATGATGAATTTATCAATTAAAACAGATTCTTCAAATGATTCATAACGCTCATTATCAGTTGTATAAATTGCTTCCCAAGGTGAAAAGTGAAAAATGAAATCATATTTATAAGAAATGCATTTTTCGGAAAAAATAGCGGGATATTTTGTGTTGAAAAACTCCAAATACGCTATTACATCTGGAATTCCTCTGTCAAAAAAAATAATATTTTCAGATGATTTTTCAGCTTCTTGATACTGTTTTTCTCTTCCTTCCAAAAGCAATTCACTAAAAAGTATTGGATTTGTTAAGAAAAGTTGTTCAATTCCGTTCTTTTGAGCGTTTAATGTAACTTCTCTTGAAACTTCTTCAAAACAATGAAACCCTTTTTCTTTAAGTGTTTTTAACACTGTTGTTTTCCCTGTTGCAGGTCCACCAATTAACACAATTTTATGTTGTTTTTCTTGCAATTTTTTAGTGTCTTAATTAATTTTGAAGTTGTTTTTATTTGATTTCACAAAAATAATCCATTAGTATTATAAAACTAAGTTTTTAATGTAATTTTGTGCCTCGCTATTTTAAACAGAAATTTAGTAAATTAATGGAGGATAAAGAAACTTTTTATAAAAAATTGCAATGGCAATTAGAGGATACAACTCAATTTCCATCGGATTATTTATTTAAATTTATTGTTCCAACTACTGATAATCAGGTAAGTGAAGTGGAGAATTTATTTAATAATAACGGCGCTGTTATCAATACAAAAAAATCAAAAACAGGAAAATATGTAAGTGTTTCAATCGTTATTAAAGTTGAAAATGCTGCAACTATCATTGAATATTATCAAAAAGCAGAAAAAATAAAAGGTATAATTTCACTATAATTTTATGAAAAAAAGACTATTAATTGCATTATTGAGTGTTTCAACTATTGCTTTTTCGCAAAAAAAAGAGAAAGTTTTAATGACTATTGGAAATGAAAAAGTACTCGTTTCTGATTTTACACGGGTTTATGAGAAAAATTTAGACGCAATTGACAATGAAGAAGAAAAAGAGATTCAAAAGAATATTGAACTTTATATCAATTATCGATTAAAGGTAAGAGAGGCTTATCGTTTAAAATTAGATACATTGCCTTCTTACAAAAAAGAAATTGAAACTTATAGGAACCAACTTTCCTTGCCTTATTTACAAGATACTGAATTTATAAATAAGTTGGTTGAAGACGCTTATTTTAGAACTAAAAACGAAGTAAAAGCAAAACATATTTTGGTGAGAACACCTTCAGTAGCCACTCCAAAAGATACTTTAGAGGCGTTCAATAAAATAAAAAATATTCGCGAAAAAATTTTAAAAGGCGAAGATTTTG